>JAYVST010000698.1:0-2843 GCA_043775255.1 Burkholderiales bacterium | reverse complement strand
TTGGGAATGCGCACTACCGCCTCCGGCCCGACTCGTCCGACCAGCACGTCCGACAAGCCGCCCTGGTTGGCTAAGCGGAACAGGGCGTGCTGGCGCGGCTGGCGCAAATCCGCATCCACCAGCACGGTGCGCTCCCCCAGCTGGGAAAACACGATCGCCAGGTTGGCAGCCAGAAAGCTGCGCCCATCGCCGTTGCCCGGGCTCACCACCGCCAGCGCCTTGCGCTCGGCCTCGCCGTCGAACCAGCGCAGCATGAGCTGGCTGCGCAAGGCGCGCAGGCGCTCCACCGGCTCGCTGAAGGGACGGTAGGCCGCCACCAGCTCCTGCGAGAGGCTGTCGTCACCGGGCGGCAAATAGGGATAGTCGAACTGGCGTGCCAAGGCGTAGCGGATGTCGTCTTCGGTCAAAAGCTTCAGTTCGATGGCGGCGTCGCCGAAGCGCATGCTGCGGTCTTTTTGCAGGCGCAGGATTTTTTCCGCGTCTTCGGCGGAAAGGCGCCCGGCGTCGATCAGGATCGCGCCGATGGATCGGCCGCGGCTGACGGCGGGCGTAGCCTGCGGGTTGGGGGACACAGCACTCATCGCGACCTCGATCTTGTTCATGCGGCGCGTGCCTTGCGGCGCGAAAACATACCGGAAAATCCTGCGGAAACATCCGCCTTTGGAATGGCGGCGAGGAGCGGCAAGCCGATCAGTTCGGCCAGGTCTTCGGCGGAGCGCACGCGCCTGTTCGTCAGTTCAAGCAACAGCGCGATGCCGACGCCCAACAGCAATCCCAGGAAAACCGCGACGATGATATTGAGGAAGACGCGTGGTCGTGACGGCTCCACGGGTTCGGACGCCGCGTTGAGAATCGCGATGTTGGTTTGCACCGAACTGCTCTCGAGTTTGGTTTGCGCGGAACGCAGGCTGACCTGATCGAAGTTGCGTTGCGCGCTTTCATAGTCCCGCTTGAGCACGTTGATCTCGTCACGCTGTCGGTTGATATCCAAAACCTTGACCTTCTGCGTGGCGATCGCGTCGCGCAGCTCTTTTTCCTTTTGGCGCGAAACCGAAAGCGAAGTCCCAATCGACGTGGAGATCTGCTTGGTTTCGCTTTCGAGTTTCGAACGCAACGACGCCAGCTCCTCCTCGGTGCGCTGGGTTTGCGGATGGTTCTTCCCGAGGTTCACGTTGCTTTCCTGCAACTTGGCGTCGAGGCGTGCGATGTCGGACTTGAGGTTGTTGATCAGCGGGCTCTGCATCACTTCGGCCAGGGTGTCGGTCTTGGCCGTGGATTTCTGTTTGCTGGCGCTGTCCGCCGTTTGCGTCTGCACGAGAGACAGCTGCGCCGAAAGCTCGTTCATTTTGTTGTTCTCGGCATCGAGCCGCTCATCACTGGCGACGATGCCGGTGCGCTGGCTAAAGGCTGTCAGTGCGGTTTGGGCAGCTTCCAGTTGTGCGCGTGCCTGCTTGGCCTGTCCGTCGAACCAGACCGAATACTGCCGTGCAGGTTCGACCTTGAGTTCGAGATTCACATCGATATAGGACTGCGCGAACGCATTCGTGACCACAGCGGTGAATCGCGGGTCCGCCCCCCTGAACGCGATATTGATGACATTGCTCTCGCGTGACGGCTTCACATCGAGCTTCTTCTGCAGCAATTCTGCCAGCCAGGTATCGACACGTCCTTTGCCTTCGGTCGCCTCCTGCCATTGCGCCCGCACGGCCGGATTCTCGTCGAGCTTGAGCAGCTTCACCACGCGCTGGGCTACCCGATCACTGTTGATGATGTCGACCTGGGTCGCCATGTAGCCGGGCGTGATCAATCCGGGCAAAACCATTCCCGCGACCGGATCGGGCGACTTCACGTCGATCACCACGGCGGTCGATGCCGTGTATTCCTTGGGGATTACGAGGCTCACGCCAACGGCCACCGCGACCACTACCACGAGCGTTAAGAGCACTATCCACGCGCGCGCTTTGAGGATAAGCAAAAACTGTTGAAGATTCATATTGCGTCGCCTATCGTACTTTTCGGCAGGCCTGCTCGCCGGATTCTTGGAAGGAAGATACTGCGGGGTGGCTCATTCGAAATGAGGGTACGTGGATCAGAAGATGCTTTCGTTCACCCAAAGGACATCGTTCGGAAGGATCGGGGTGTCGAGATCAGGCTTGTGTATTTCCTGTGTCGCACTGGAAGCGTCCTTGCGATACAAGCGCAGGCGGAACTGGCTGCCGCGGATCGTCGGCCCACCGCCCTGCGCCAGCGCCTGGCGAATGGTCATGCCGCGCTCCACCCTGTAAGAGGCGGGCCGCTGGGCTTCGCCATAGATGTAGAAGATCGGCATGCGGTGTACGTACAGCGAATCGCCGCCCGATACGACCACATCATCAGCCTGGTTCCCACCCAGGTACAGCGCGGCGATATCGATTTCCTTGCGGAACGGCTTGCCGTCGCGAATGCCGGTGACGATCACGACGTCGTCGCCCAACTGGGTTTGCCCGCCGGCAATGGCCAGCATGTCGGATACGCGGGTGTTGAAGGTCTCCAGCGGGAAACGCCCAGGGCGGTTCACTTGTCCCAACACACTTACCTGGTTGCCGCGCACCAGCACCAGAATGATGTTGACCTGCGGCTTCTGCACGAAGCCGCCGGTGCGCAGTGCATCGGCAATCTTCTTTTCAGCAGCCGAAATGGAAAGCCCGCCCAGTTGTACCGTGCCGATCAACGGGTAACTGATGCTGCCGTTCTCGGATACCCGCGCCTCGATGGTGAGGTCGGGGTTCTGGAACACCTGCACGCGAATGGCGTCGCCGGCGCCCAGCGTGTAGTCCTGGTTGTTCTGCGCCATCAGGTTGGAG
>JAYVST010000697.1:0-4261 GCA_043775255.1 Burkholderiales bacterium | reverse complement strand
GCCCAGGGCCAGGTTGCCATCTCCAATTTTGTCAATGCCCAGGGTTTGCAGACACTCGGGGGCAACCAGTGGGCGGAGACTGCGGCTTCCGGACAGCCGGCCACAGGAGTGCCCGGCACGAGCAACCTCGGGGTCCTGCAATCCGGGGCACTCGAGTCCTCCGCGATCGACTTGACTGCGGAGTTGGTCGACTTGATCACCGCGCAACGCAGCTATCAGGCCAATGCCCAGACCATCAAGACTCAGGACTCTGTCTTGCAGACCCTGGTCAACCTGCGTTGATCGATCCCGCAACAGGCGCGAAGGCATTCCCATGGACCGCATGATCTACGTTGCCGCGAGCGGCGTTCGGGCCACCATGCAGCGCCAGGAGGTGCTCGCCAACAATCTGGCGAACGTCAATACGCCGGGATTTCGCGCCGAGACCGTGGCATTCCGGGTCGCGCCGGTGGCGGGAGACGGCATGCCGACGCGCGCGTTCGTGGCCGAATCGACGACCGGTGCGGATTTCACGCCGGGTGTCATCACCACGACTGGACGCTCGCTCGACGTTGCGGTGCAAGGGCAGGGCTTTTTCGCGTTGCAGGGGTCGGACGGCGTCGAGGGCTACAGTCGCAACGGCGCTTTCACCATCAGCGACGCCGGCCAGTTGGTGACCCATGCAGGTCAGCCGGTATTGGGCGACGGAGGACCGATCAGCGTGCCGCCGGGCAGCGTCCTCTCGATCGCCGCAGACGGCTCCATCTCTGCGACTCCGGCTGGTGGCAGCAAGACGGTCGCACCGGTAGCACGGCTGAAGCTGGTCAATCCGTCGGCGGGCGACTTAGCGCGCGGTGTCGACGGCATGTTCCGCATGAAGGACGGCAGCGAGGCGCCGCCTGACGCCAGGGTGAAGGTGGTCTCCGGGGCGATCGAAGGCAGCAATGTCAACGCGGTCGAAGCCATGGTCGGCATGATCACGTTGGCCAGGCAGTTCGAAATGCAGATGAAACTGATGCAAACCGCCGATGCCGCCGCGCGCAAGGGCGCGCAATTGCTCGGCTCCGCAGGATAGAAAATCAGACGGCATTTGTAACCGCAGGCAGGCTTGCCTGTTACGGTTGGCAGTGCCGCCTTGCACAACGGAAGCCCAACACCATGATTCGCTCTCTCTGGATAGCCAAGACCGGGCTCGATGCGCAGCAGACCCAGCTCGACGTGATTTCAAACAATCTGGCCAATGTCAGCACCAACGGTTTCAAGCGCTCCCGCGCAGTGTTCGAGGATTTGCTCTATCAGAACCTGCGCCAGCCAGGGGCGCAGTCCTCGCAAACCACGCAGGTGCCGACCGGCTTCATGGTCGGCACCGGCGTGCGTCCGGTAGCGACTGCGCGCATGTTCACCCAGGGAAATCTGCAACAAACCAGCAACAGCCTGGACATCGCGATCAACGGCCAGGGGTTCTTCCAGGTACAGATGCCCGACGGCAGTGTCGGCTATACCCGCGACGGCAGCTTTCATCGCGACGCCAATGGCATTCTGGTGACCTCGAACGGGCAACACTTGCAGCCTTCGATCACCATTCCCGCCAATGCGCTCACCATCGTCGTGGGGCAGGACGGGATTGTGCAGGCGACCGTGCCGGGCCAGGCCGCGCCGCAGACCCTCGGCACCATCCAGCTGGCCAATTTCGTCAATCCGGGCGGATTGTTGCCGCACGGCCAGAACGTCTTCACCGAGACCGCCGCTTCCGGCACACCGCAGACGGCGGCACCCGGCGCCAACGGTCTGGGTGTTCTCAACCAGGGCTATGTCGAGACCTCGAACGTCAACGTGGTGGAGGAGTTGGTATCGATGATCCAGACGCAGCGCGCCTATGAGATCAATTCCAAGGCGATCCAGACCTCGGACCAGATGCTGCAAAAGCTGGCGCAGCTGTGATGCACGCGCGATCAATCCGGGAAGGTGGCGACAGCATGGCGAACACCAAAGGCATCGCGCGATGGGTGCGCGCACCGGGGCGGCGTGGCCGCGATCGGTTCGCGGACGGCATCGCTGACGCCATCGTTGCGCGCGCGCACTTGCGCACGGCACTGGCGCCGATCGCACTGGCATGCGCGCTCGCCGCGGCCGCCGGCTGTGCGCCATTTCCAAAAGTGGAAGTGCGCGAGCCGACCAGCGCGCGTGCGGCAGTGCCGCCGCGCACCACCCAAGTCAACGGCGCGATCTTCCAGCAGGCCGCGTTCCGCCCGCTATTCGAAGACAACCGTGCCCGCTTCGTCGGCGACATCCTGACCATCAACATCAACGAGAATCTGAGCGCCACCCAGGAGAAGAAGTCCTCCACCAGCAAGACCGGCACGGTGGCGGCGGACAATCCTTCGGTCAGGTTGCCGATCGGCGGCAGCCTGGGCGCCAACCTCATTTCGGCCAACGGCACTTCTTCGAACACCTTCGACGGCAAGGGCTCGACCAACAGCACCAACGCCTTCACCGGCACCATCACCGTGACGGTCGTCGATGTGCTGCCCAATGGCAATCTGGTGGTGTCGGGCGAAAAGCAGATTGGCAACAATCGCCAGGTCGAGACGGTGCGTTTCTCCGGTGTGGTCAATCCTTTCAACCTGGTCAACGGCAATACGGTCAGCTCGGCCCAGGTAGCCGATGCGCGCATCGAAATGCGCGGCCAGGGCCAGGTGGACGAGGCGCAGGTGATGGGCTGGCTGGCGCGGTTTTTCCTCACCTTCCTGCCGTTTTGAAGAGTGAAAAAAGTGGATGCCTGCTTTTTTCGAGTCGATGCCGGCGTGAAATCGCCGGCGCAGACAGTCGATTTCCCGAGGCAAAACCGCTCTAACGAATCCGGAGTCTGCGATGCATGACAAGTTGCGCAAGTTGATGACCTTGAGCGCCCTGTTGTTCGGGTGCGCGTTCATAGCGCTGCCGCAGGCACGGGCGGAGCGGATCAAGGACATCGCTTCAGTGCAGGGGGTGCGGCCGAACCAGCTGCTTGGATACGGGTTGGTGGTGGGGCTGGACGGCACCGGAGACCAGACCACCCAGACGCCGTTCACCGTGCAAAGCATCGCCGCGATGCTGGCGCAGATGGGCGTCAATCTGCCACCCGGCACCAATCTGCAGTTGCGCAATGTCGCGGCGGTAATGGTGACGGCGCAGTTGCCCGCCTTCGCCCAGCCCGGGCAATTGCTCGATGTCACGGTCTCCTCGATGGGCAATGCCAAATCCCTGCGCGGCGGCACCTTGCTGTTCACCCCGCTCAAAGGCGCGGATGGCCAGATTTACGCCATGTCGCAGGGGAACCTGGTGGTGGCAGGCGCTGGCGCCTCCGCCGGCGGGTCCTCGGCGACCATCAATCACCTGAGTGCCGGCCGCATTCCGGGCGGCGCGACCGTCGAACGCGCAGTAGCCAGCCCGTTCCTGCTCGGCGAGGTCGTGCGCCTCGAATTGCATAGCACCGACTTCGGCACCGCCGGCCGGGTGGCGGATGCGATCAATCGGCGCATGGGCGCGAATGCCGCGCAGGCGCTCGACGGCAGGGTGGTGCAGGTACGGGCGCCGCAGGCGCCCAACGACCGTGTGGCCTTCATGGCGCAACTGGAAAACCTGAGTGTCGAGGTGGTTGCCGGACCGGCAAAGGTGATTGTCAATGCGCGCACCGGTTCGGTTGTGATGAATCAGTCGGTGACCTTAGAGCCGGTGGCGGTGGCGCACGGCAATCTTTCGGTGACAGTCAATTCGACGCCGGTGATCAGCCAGCCGGCGCCTTTGTCGCAGGGCGGTCAGACCGTCGTCAGCGAGAAGGCCGACATCCAGATCAAGCAGGACGGCGGCAAGATCGTCATGCTCGATGCCAGTGTCAAGTTGGCCGATGTGGTCAGGGCGCTCAATTCGCTGGGCGCCACGCCACAGGACCTGCTGGCGATTCTGCAGGCGATGAAGGCCTCCGGCGCCTTGCGCGCCGAGCTGGAAGTGATTTGAGGCGGCAAGAGTGCAACCCTGCCGTAGCCGAAGAGACATTTGCATGGAATCTGCGGCGCAGCCGGTCGATTCCACCGAGACAAGATTGACGCAACTGCGCCGCCCGATGGCTTGTATTTCAGAGGCATGGTGAACTATGACGACTGCGACAGTATCCCGATCGAACGCCGCCGGCACGTTTGCGCTTGACGCCAACGCGCTCGAATCGCTCAAGCGCAAGTCGCGCGACGGCAGCGCCGAAGGACAGAAGCAGGCGGTGCGGCAGGCGGCGCAGCAATTCGAGGCT
>JAYVST010000696.1:0-4666 GCA_043775255.1 Burkholderiales bacterium | reverse complement strand
ATTTGTTCTCCATTGCCTCAGGAGGAAAGCGCAGAGGTAGTTGTCCGTTGTTGTGTACGGAAAATCAGGCACTTGCAGAGAGAACAAATTTACCCTGGGGCTTGCGCCCGGCCTCTTGCTTTCACCTCACGTCACGTGCTATTGCGCGCGATACGGATCGTGGCAGTTCTTGCAAGCGCCGCCGACGCCGCCGAATGCCGCCTGCAACGCCCCCTTGTCGCCGCCCTTGGCAGCCGCCACCAGCTTGACGGTTTCGCCTTGCAGCTTGACCTGCGCATCCTTGAACTTGGCCCATTCCTTCCAGATTTCCGGCTTGGCCTTGGTGTTGGCCGACTGGTCGGTACCTTCAAGAAAGCCGTCGTAGACCACTTTGGACATATCTTCGACCACCTGCGCGCTCAATTCGAGCTGTGCCGGCGTGAGATTGCGCTCACCCTTGATGTGCGCATTGATGCGGCCGAAGTGGTTGGACATCATCTGGAAGCCCGCCTTGCGGTACACCACCGAACGGTCCGCAGGCACCTGGGCTTGCACGCTGCCTGCAACCAGCGCTCCAAGGACCGCCACGCCCAATAACACTTTCTTCATGAACTTATCTCCTAGGATGATGTGGAAGACGGTAGCTAGCCGTCGGGTGGAAACACTGCCGACGGCGGATTATTCCACAACGCGCAACCGATCCGCTTGCGCAAAAGCGGACCAAATTCCCAACCTGGGCGTCTCGGATCGCCAAAAGCACGCGCCTGACGCCGCGCCACCCCACCTTTGGCGGTACCCGGACGCTAAATCGACCCGGCAAAATGCCGATCCGGGCGTGCTGAAATCAAAGGTTTGCAAGTGCCGCTGATCGCAGGCTACAATGCAACCGTGTTTCATCTTCGCCTGAAACCTGCGGTGGCCAAATCGCGCCAGGCCGGTTGCCTGTTCAAGCGCGTCTTGCTCGCCTTCCTGCTGCTGGTTGCCCAGCACGCAGCGGCCCTGCACGCGCTCGGGCATTCGTTCGAGCGCGATACCGACGGCGCGCCGGTGGCCGGCTTGCATGCGGGATGCCTGGGCCTGCACGGCATCGATGATGCGCCGGTTGCCTGCGGCGCCGCGAAAGCGGCCCCGCCCGAGTTTTCGGCCGCTCGGCCGGACGCGCCCGCCAGCCCCTACGTCGCACGGGTCCTCAACCCCTACCTTTCACGCGCACCGCCCGCGATCTCCTGAAGCCGCTTTCCTCCACGTGACGCGCCCGGCGTTGCGTGCGCCATCGCTTCCCTGGAGATTCGCATGAAACACGCAAGCCGCATTCCGGCCGCCCCCCTTGTGGTCGCGCCCCCCGTGGTCGCCCCCCTCGTGGCCGCCCCCCTCGTGGCCGCCCCCCTCATGGCCGCCATCCTCATGGCCGCCACCGTCGTACCACTGCAGGCGCAGGTGCTGCAAGCGCCCGGCCCCGCCGCGCAAGTCACCGTCACCGGCTCTCCGCTCGGCAGCAGCCTGTTCGAACTGGCCCTGCCGGCCTCGGTGCTGGAAGGCGATGCGCTGCGAACCCGTGCCGCCGGCACCCTGGGCGAAACCCTCAACGGCATGCCGGGCGTGAGTTCGTCCTATTTCGGTCCGAACGCCTCACGCCCGGTGATCCGCGGGCTCGACGGTGACCGCATCCGCATCCTGCAGAACGGGGTTGGTTCGCTGGACGCCTCGTCGCTTTCGTTCGATCATGCCACCACGGTCGAACCGATCGCCGTCGAGCGCATCGAGGTGATCCGCGGTCCCGCCGCCCTGCTGTTCGGCGGCAATGCCGTCGGCGGCGTGGTCAACGTGATCGACAAACGCATCCCGACGAAGCCGATTTCCGGTTTCACCGGCGCCCTTGAAGCGCGCGCCGGCGGCGCCGAACGCGAAAGCGCCGGCGCCGTCGCCATCGACGGCGGCAACGGGCAACTCGCAGTGCATGCCGACTTCTACAGCCGCCGCACCGGCGACCTGCGCGTTCCCGGTTTCCAGCGCAGTGAGTTTCAGCGCGAAAACAGCGCCACCCAGCCGGCCCCCTATTGCAACGGCGACGAGCCCCGCGGCACCACGTGCAATTCGTCGGCCAGCGCCGAGGGCGGCGCCGTCGGCGCCAGCGCCACCTGGGAGCGCGGCTACGCCGGCCTGTCGTTCGGCAACTTCCGCTCCGGTTACGGCACGGTGGCCGAACCCTCGGTGCGCATCGGCATGCGCAGCAATACCTGGAATTTCGCCTCTGAAACACGCGAACTCGGCCGCTTCTTCAACACCCTGCGGATGAAGCTCGGCCATACCGACTACCAGCACACCGAATTCAACGCCGGCGTGGCGCAAACCACGTTCAAGAACAAGGGCTTCGAGGGCCGCGCCGAACTCACCCACAACGCCTGGGGTCCGTTTTCCGGCGGCGCGTTCGGCGTGCAATTGGGCAAATCGGATTTCTCCGCCCTCGGCGCGGAAAGCCTGATCCCGGTCACACAGAGCCGGGCGGACGCCATCTTCGCCTATGAGGAACTGCCGATCGGCAACCTCAAGCTCTCCTTCGGTGGCCGCTATGAGCGCACCAGCGTACGTTCGGAAGGCGGCGGCCCGAACGAAGCGGATGCGGCACGCCTGCTTTTCGGCACGCCCCGCTACGGCGCGGCCCAGGCCCGCGCCTTCAACCTGATGAGCGCTTCGCTCGGTGCGGTCTACAAGCTGACCCCGGCCTATGCGCTGGCCGCGAACCTGTCGTATACCGAGCGTGCCCCTACCTATTACGAGTTGTTCGCCAACGGGCCGCATGCGGCCACCGGCGCCTACGAGATCGGCGACGCCACCTTCAACAAGGAGAAATCGACGGCCATCGATATCGCGCTGCGCTATCGCGACGGCGGCAACAGCTTTTCAGTCGGCGCCTTCTACAACCGTTTCCGCGATTTCATCACCTTGGCCGCGACCGGGCAAACCAAGGATGAGAATGGCGCGGCGCCACCGGCGGCCAACGAAATCTTCAACGAATTCGTCTACCGCCAGGCGCCGGCGGTGTTCCAGGGCTACGAGGCCGAGGGGCGCGCCACGCTCTATTCTGGCGCGGGGTCGACATTGGTGGCCGATGCACGGGCGGACTTCGTGCATGCCGCCAACAAAGCCACGGGCGAGCCGATCGCGCGCGTCGCGCCCTTGCGTGTCGGCCTCGGGCTGACCTGGTTTTCCGGCCGCTGGACCGCGCGCGGCGAAGTCAACAGCGCCGCCTCGCAACGCCGGGTGCCGCAATCGCAGAACGAGCGGCACAGCGGCGAATACGCGCTTTTCAACGCGCAGGTCGGCTACCGCTTCAACGTCGGGGCGACGCGCGGCCTGGCGTTCGTGAAGTTGTCCAACATCGGCAACGCGACGGCGCGCCTGGCGACGTCGCAATTGCGCGAGACCGTGCCGCTGGGGGCGCGTGCGCTCAGCGCGGGGGTCAGGTTCGAATTCTGATCGACAGTGCGTGGCGCCGGCGTCGCGCCGCGTGGCGCCGACGCCGCGGAGCGAAGCGCCTATTCGAGTCGAAAAGACATCAGCTCGATGATCTCGTTGCGCGGCGCCTCGCCGGCGATGCTGGTGTCGGACTCGACCCGCACCGGACGCAGCACCGCGCGCGCGTACCAGTGCCGTTCGCGCACGACCAAGGTGCGCTTGGCGTCTTCCGGGTCGGCCGTTTCGATGGTCACTTCGATTTTCATGGCAAGAAAACGCCCGGCCGGCACCACCACGGTTTCCCAGCCGCGGGCATGGCCTTCCCCTTTCATGCGCCCACTCTGGCCGGCGCCGAAGTTGCTGACCTTCGAATCGAGCCCCCAGCGTTTGCCGCTGTAAAGCGGAAACGAGTAGTAGGCCAGCGCCGGGCTGTAGTCGTTGAAGCCGCTGCCGAGCAGTCCCCAGTCGCGATCGTGCACGGTGACCGAGGAGTCCGGCGAACCGGGCTCCTCGGTCTTGAGCGTCATGCCTTTTTCATTCACGCCGGTGATGCTTTGGCGCACCAACAGGCTGCTGCGCCCGGTCGAGCGCCGGTACACCCATTCATCGCCCACACGCGGCTCGGGGCGCACCAACAGGCCGGTGTCGACCGCCGGATCGATACGGCTTTGCGCGTCGGGTTGGTCCGTCGCGCCGGGCTTGTTCTGCGCTACGCCGACGCGGCCGCAAATGCTCGCCAGCACCACGCATCCGAGCAGCAGTGCGCGCCTTCGTCGCATGGTCTCAAGCGCGCCGCGCGAGGTCGGCCGCGCGCCCGATGTAGCCGGCCGGCGTCAGGTTGGAAAGCCGCGCCTTCGCTGCGGCCGGAATCGCCAGTGCATCGATGAAGGAGCGCAAGGCCTCGCGCGAAATGCCCTTGCCACGCGTGAGCGCCTTCAACTGCTCGTAGGGATTCTCGACCCCGTGGCGCCGCATCACCGTCTGCACCGCCTCGGCCAGCACCTCCCAGTTGGCGTCGAGATCCTCGGCCAGCCGCGCATGGTTGACTTCGAGCTTGCCCATGCCACGCGCGAGAGAATCGAGCGCCAGCAAGCCGTGCCCGACGGCGACGCCAACATTGCGCAGCACGGTCGAATCGGTCAGATCGCGCTGCCAGCGCGACAGCGGCAGCTTGTCGGAGAGGTGGCGCAGCAACGCGTTGGCCACGCCAAAGTTGCCCTCGGCGTTTTCG
>JAYVST010000695.1:0-9084 GCA_043775255.1 Burkholderiales bacterium | reverse complement strand
CATACTCTTCGACACCACAAGCACCGGCGCTAAGCTCACCAGCACGATTGCCAGGCACGGCCATGCCGCCTCGCCCAGACGTTCGTCCTTGGCCAGATTGTAGGCGTAGGTGGCCAGCGTATCGAAATTGAACGGCCGCACCGCCAGAGTGGCCGGCAGCTCCTTGATGGCGTCGACGAACACCAGCAAGGCGGCGATCATCAAACTGCGCGCGATCATGGGCACATGAACCCGCAGCATCGTCGCACCGGTGCCAAACCCCATTGCACGCGCCGCGTCGTCCATCGATGGCGTAACGCGCGCCAGCCCGGCCTCGATGTTGTTCTGCGCCACCGCCATGAAGCGCACCACGCAGGCGAACACGAGGGCCGCCACCGTGCCCGTGATCAGGAGTCCGGTGGATACGCCGAAGCGCGCACGCATCAACCCGTCAAGCCAGTTGTCGAAGCCCGCCAGCGGCACCAGCACGCCCACGGCGATGACCGCACCGGGCATCGCGTAGCCAAGCGTCGCCAGACGCCCGAGCGGCTGCATGCGCGGATCCAGACGCGCGCTGTAGGCAATGGTCAGGGCTGCCGCCACCGCGACGGCGGCTGCGAGCAGGCCGACGGTCAGGCTGTTGCACGCTAACGCGAGAAAACGCAGGGAATCGAACGCGTCCGCGTCCCGGTACGCCAGACGTGCCAGGATCAAAACCGGCAGGACAAACCCAAGCAGCACCGGCAACGCGGCCGCCGTTGCCGCGGCGACGCCGCGCACTCCGCTGAAGCGGAACGCCGCCCGTGCGCTGCGCGCGCCGGCCACGCCAAAGCGCGCCCGTCCGCGTGAAAAACGCTCAAGCCAGACCAGCACCAGGGTGAACAGCAACAACAGGCAGGCCAGGCGAGCCGCTGCGGTCTTGTCGCCCAGGCCGAACCAGGCCTTGTAGATGCCTGTGGTGTAGGTATCGACGGCGAAGTGCGCGACCGCGCCATAGTCCGCCAGGGTCTCCATCAGGGCCAGAGCGCAGCCGCCGGCAATCGCCGGGCGCGCCAGCGGCAAGGCCACGCGGACAAATGCGACCCAGGGGGACATGCCCAGCGTCCGCGCCGCCTCGGTGAGGTTCGCGCCGCCGGCGGCAAATGCGGCGCGCACCGGCAAGTAGACATACGGGTAGAGCACCAGGGTGAACATGAGCGCCGCGCCGGGTAGCGAGCGCACCTCCGGAAACCAGAGTCCGGCGGCCTTCCAGCCGGCCCCGTCCAGCCCGGCCAGCGCACGCACCCCCGACTGCACCGGCCCGGAAAACTGCAGGAAATCGGTATATGCATAGGCGATCACATAACCGGGCAAGGCCAGGGGCAAGACCAGCAATGTCTGCAGGAAACGACGGCCGGGAAACTCGGTCAGTGCGGTCAGCCAGGCCGCACCGACCCCGACGGCAATCACGCCTGCGCCGGTCATCAGCATCAGCGCGAGGGAATTCAGTGCATAGCCTGCCAGACCGGTGTCAAACAAGTGGGCCCAGGCGCCGGGGTCGGAAGCGCTCGACCCTTGCGGCCCCACCCCTGCCGCGAGCAGCAGCACGGCGACCAACGGCAACAAGGTCGCAAGTGCCAGGAGGGACGCGCAAATGTGGAGTGGGCGGGGAAGACTCATCAGGATCGGCCAGCTTCGCATGCGCCTTCAGGTATCGTCGATTGCGGCCAACCAGGGTTGCAACAGGTTGCGCAAACGCAAATGCGAATTATAATCAACTGCAAACCGTTCCCGAGTGTCGCGGGCATGCCCGCCGCCCTTAGCGCAAGCGACAGCAAACCCGTTTTTGGACCATGGTAAATCAAGCTTCATCCCCATCGCTTGACGTCTGTGCCGCCAGCGTGGCCTATGGGGCGCTGGCGGCCCTGTCCGATCTTTCATTTGCCTTGGAGCGTGGGCAGATCGGCTGCCTGCTGGGGCCCAGTGGGTGCGGCAAGACCACGGCATTGCGCGCGGTTGCCGGTTTCGAACCACTGGTGGCAGGTGCGATCCGCCTCGAAGGCACGGTGATCAGCCAACCGGGGTTCACGCTGGCGCCGGAAAAACGCCGTATCGGCATGGTATTTCAGGACTACGCGCTTTTCCCGCATCTCACCGTGGCCGGCAACATCGGCTTCGGCCTGACCGCCATGGGCGGCGCGGACCGCGCTCGTCGTGTGGCCGACATGCTTGAGCTCACCGGCTTGTCCGGCAGCGGCGCCAAGTATCCCCATGAACTCTCCGGCGGCCAGCAGCAGCGCGTGGCGCTGGCCCGCGCCCTTGCGCCGCAGCCGCAGTTGATGTTGCTCGACGAACCCTTCTCCAACCTCGATACCGAACTGCGCGAACGCCTCAGCCTGGAACTGCGCGCAATCCTCAAGGCTGCCAACACCACCGCCATCCTCGTCACCCATGACCAACATGAAGCCTTTGCCATCGCCGACGTGATCGGCCTGATGAACTGCGGCCGTATCGAGCAATGGGACGCCGCCTACAACCTCTACCATCGCCCGGCCAACCGCTTTGTCGCCGACTTCATCGGTCAGGGTGTATTCGTATCCGGCAAGGTGCTGTCGGACAACCAGGTGCAGATCGAGTTCGGCACTCTGGCCGGCGACATTCCCATGCCCTGCCACCAGGGCTACGACACCTGCGGCGAGGGCTGTTCGGTCGATGTGCTGCTGCGGCCGGACGATGTGATCCACGACGACGCCTCGCCCGTCTTGGCGGAGGTGCTGCGCAAGGCGTTTCGGGGCGCGGAATTCCTCTACACCCTGCGCCTGCCGTCCGGGCGCGAAGTGCTGGCGCTGGTGCCCTCGCACCACAATCACGCCATCGGCGAGAAGATCGGCATCCGCCTGGAGGTCGACCATGTTGTCGCGTTCAGGCAACTGGTGCAGGCGGAGCGGGTGCCGTAGCGCGGCGCTTTGCATCACTGCGGCGCGCGCGGCTAGTTTGCCTGACGGAACGTAATGCGCACGCGGATCTCGAACGGCTTGCCTTTGAGGCCTTCGGGAATCTGTACCGAAGGTTTGGCTTTCAAGATCGCGATGCGTGCCTGCTCATCGAGCATGTCGTAGCCAGCCGATGCCGTCGTTTCCAAACCCGCCACCTTGCCATCGCTGCCGATTTTCAGGAGAAGGGTGGAGGCGCCTATCCAGCCATTCTGCTTCGCCTCTTCGGGGTAGCGCACGAGATTGTTTCGCTCGATGAAGCGCCCGATCTGCGCCTGGTACTGGACCACCAGTTCTCGGTCCGACGCGTCGCTGGTCTGGGCAGGTGGCGCAGGAGCGGCCGGGGCGGCCGTCCGCTCGGCCCGTGTTTCCGCTTTCGCCTCGACCGGCGCGGATGGCGCAGGCACTGGCGAAGGAGCGGCCACTGGTGCGGCCGGCGCGGCGACAGACGGCGGCGCCAGGTTCGCCTGGGGCGCAGGCGCCGGTGGGTCAGAGCGCACAGGCTCAATTGGTTTGGTTGGCTCCGCCTGCGAGCGCGGCGCCGGTTTGGGTGGTGCTTGCGGCTTGGCGGCGTCCTGCGTCACTGGCTTCGCAGCCACCTGCGGCAACACCGCCCGGTCTTGCGGTAGCACCACAGGCGGCGGTTCCGCCGGGCGAATCGTCGCTGTCAGCCGTGGGGGCGGCTCTTGGTGCGGCACCACGCGCGGCACGTACAACACCACCAGTACGTGCAACAGCAAGGAGGCTGCGACACCGCCGTGGAGCAGCCGGTAGTCGGACCCGAAGGTTGTGTCTGCAAGCGCCGCACCCATAGCCGAAAAACTATAGCACGCGAAAAATCCGCTCTTGATGGGCATCTCGCGGCGCCGTTGTCTCATAACCGATTGCGCTAGACTTGTGAGTCAAGAACTCAATTCGTTATATCGATGAACTTCCAGCAAATGCGCTACGTGCGCGAGACCGTGCGCCAGGGCCTCAATCTCACGGCGGCCGCCACGGCGCTCCACACCTCGCAGCCCGGCGTTTCCAAGCAGATCCGCGAGCTCGAAGACGAACTGGGGGTGGAAATCTTCGTGCGCTTCGGCAAGCGCATCACGCAGCTGACCGAACCGGGCAAAGCCGTTCTGCAAGTGATCGAGCGCCTGCTCATCGAAGTGGAAAACCTGAAACAGACCGCCGCCGAATTCGCCGATCAGCGCAGCGGCAGCCTGACCATCGCCACCACCCACACCCAGGCGCGCTACGCTCTGCCAGGCGCAGTGGGCGAGTTCAAGAAGCGCTACCCCAAGGTGCGGCTGGCGATCATCCAGGGCAGCCCGCCGACGATTGCGCAAATGGTGGTGGACGGCCAGGCCGACATCGCGGTGGCCACGGAATCCATCGACCATCACGAAACCCTGGTTGCCCTGCCCTGCTACCGCTGGCACCACGTGGTGGTCGTGCCACCCGGCCATGTCCTGCTCGACCAGCCGAAGCTCACCCTCCAAGCGCTCGCCGCGCACCCGATCATCACCTACGATAGCGCCTTCACCGGCCGCTCGACCATCAACCAGGCGTTCGCGGCGAAAAACCTGACGCCGAACATCGTGCTTTCGGCGATCGATTCGGACGTGATCAAGACCTACATCGAACTCGGGCTGGGCGTGGGCATCCTCAATTCAATCGCCTTCGACGCGCGGCGCGACGGCCACCTGAAGAAGATCGACGCCGGCCATCTGTTCGCCGAGCGCACCACGTTCCTCGCGCTGCACGAAGGGGCGTACTTGCGCAGCTTCACCTATGAATTCATCGAGCTATTCGCCCCCTCGCTGACACGCGCCAGTGTCGACCGCGCGTTGCGACGGGCCGGGTGACCCGGCGTGCTTCATCGGCGCGTATCCTGCTCGTTTCTGCTATAACCCCTGCGCCATTTTCATTGAACCGACCTTCGCCATAACCATCCCGAGACGGAGAAGACCCATGTCCACAAAGCACCCCATTCGACGAGCCCTGGCGGCAGCCACGGTCGCGCTCGGACTCGCCGCCGGTGCGGTCCATGCCCAGGAATTCAGGCTGGCCATGAGTTCGCCGCCAAGTTCGATGGACCCGCATTTCTTCAACCTGTTTTCCAACATCAACGTCTCCGACCACATGTTCGAGACCCTGGTGAAGATGAGCCCGGACAGCCAACCCATGGCGGGCTTAGCCGAGTCCTGGCGCCTGGTGGACGACACCACCTGGGAATTCAAGCTGCGCCGCGGCGTCAAGTTCCATGACGGCTCCGAGTTCACCGCCGAGGACGTGGCATGGTCGATCGATCGCATCCCGCAAATCGCCAACAGTCCCGGCCGTTTCGATTCGTACACCAAGGCGATCATCGGCAAGCAGATCGTCGACCCCTACACCATCCGCTTCAAGACCGCCTCGCCCTACCCATTGATGCTGCCCGACCTGACGGCCGTATTCATCGTCAGCAAGAAAGCCACCGCCGGGCCGTTGCCGCAGGGCATGGCCAGCGAGGATTTTTCATCGGGCAAGGGCGTGGTCGGCACCGGTCCGTTCAAATTCGTGCGCTTCCAGCGCGACGACCGGGTCGAACTCGAACGCAACGAAGCCTACTGGGGACCGAAGGCCGCCTGGAGCCGGGTGACGCTGCGTTTCATCGCCGCCGACCCGACCCGGGTTGCAGCATTGCTGTCCGGCGATGTCGATGCGATCGAGAATGTGCCGACTGCTGACTTAAAGCGCATCCGCGAAAACCAGAACCTCAACTTCTTTTCCAAGGTTTCGCACCGTGTGATCTACTTCAACCTAGATCAGCGCGAAAAGTCGCCCTTCGTCGCCGACACCGACGGCAAGCCGCTGGACAAGAATCCGCTGCGCGATATTCGCGTCCGCAAAGCCCTGTCGATGGCGATCAACCGCGACGCCATCAAAGACCGCCTGATGGAAGGCCTTTCACTGCCGACAGCCAACCTGGTGCCACCGGCGCTGTTCGGCAACAACCCGACCCTGAAACCGGTGTTCGATGCCGACGGCGCGAAGAAACTGCTCGCCGAAGCCGGCTATCCGAACGGCTTTTCGATCTCCTTCCACGGCCCCAACAACCGCTATGTCAATGACGACCAGATCATGCAGACCATCGCGCAGATGTGGGCGCGCATCGGCGTGAAAGCGCGGGTGGATGCGATGCCGCTGGCGGTGTACTTCGGGCGCGCCAGCAAGAAGGAGTTCTCGGTCACCCTGGTGGGCTGGGGCGCGCAAACCGGCGAAGTCTCCTCACCCTTGCGCTCGCTAGTAGCCTGCGAGAACAAGGAAAAGGGCTTCGGCGCGCTCAACTATCCTTCCTACTGCAATCCGAAAATGGATGCGCTGCTCGAGGAAGGCCTGCGCACGGTGGACGACAAGAAGCGCCTCGCGCTGTTTCAGGACGCGGTGAAGATCGTCGTCGACGACGCCGTGCTGGTGCCGGTGCATCACCAGGTGACTACCTGGGCGGCCAAGCGCAGCATCGACTACGTCGGCCGCACCGACGAGCGCACCTACGCGCACGCGTTCTTTCCGAAGCGCTGATTTCCTGTCTGCCGCATGCGCTTGGAGACATCGGGTCGCTCGCCCCGCTGCTCCGCTCGATCAGCCCTGCTTGAAGGAGACCAGTTCGAGGCGCCGGTTCGAACTGGTCAACTGGCCGCGGCTGCCATATTGGTCGTTTTTGTATTCGCTCTTGATCACGCTGCGGCAGACGGCGGGCGCCATCCAGCGGACCCACGACTGCTGCGAGTTCCATGACCCCAGGTAGGGTCGCGTGACGCCTCGGCCCTCGATGCGAAAGCAGTCGAAGGTTCCGGCCGGCACGACGACCTGCTCCCTCGCAGCGATGCGGAACCGATAGGTGACATAGGAACGCGGCGCCGTGCGCGCGGGTTCCAGCATGTCGTGACGCGAAATCCATGACTTGCCGAGCGCCATCTCGGTCGGCACGTATTGCGCACCATCCTCGGTGTATCCGTCCGATCTGCGTCTGAGATTTCCCAGGCGGTCCCAGGTGAAGCGTCCGTTGTTGAATACGATCTCGCTGTCGGTGAGCGCGGTGACCATGTACCTGGTCCGCGGCAGTTGCGTCCCCGAGTCGAGATCGGTCACCTGGTAGAGGTAGGTATCGCCGACCCGGAAGGCGATGTCGGTGCGCTGCGTGCCGGTGGTATAAGGATTCCCTTCTTGCGACGGAATCTCGATTTTCCGTTCGCCCTGTTGCGCCAGCACGCGGTCGAGCTGGAATTGCGCTAATTCCGCGAAGTGCCCACCGGGATAGCGCCTCAGGTAGTCCTCGAATGGGCCGGGTTCTCTGGCGTTCTGACTCTTCTCCCACAGTTTGTGCTCCTCGGCAAAACGCCGCTCCCTGTCGCTCTCGGTCAGCGCAGCAGGGGGCGCCGGGGTCGCAATGGCCTGACTGGCCTCGCGCTGCGCGACGATGCGCTCACGCTGCCCGCGGGCCCGTTCGCTGAACTGCCCAGCGGGATAACGCTTGAGGAATTCCTCGAAAGGCTCGGGCGTGGATGCGCTCTCGACGCGGCCCCAGGCAGCGGCCTCCTCGGCTAGAAAACGCTGGCGATCCTCTTCACGCAGCCTGGTCTGAAGCGCCGTTGCCGACGCCATGCGCGCGCGCGCCAGTTCGGTGAAATTGCCATCGGGATAGCGCCGCAGGTAGTCCGCGAAAGGTCCGGGATCGCCGGCATTCTCGACCCTTTCCCACAGCTTCAGCTCCTCGCCAAAATGCCGCGTCCGCTGCGCATCAACCGGCGGCGCCAGGCTTGCCGGCGGCACGAAGTAATAGTCGTCCTCAAGGGATGTGCTCTCCCACGGGATCTGCTGTCCGTTGGATTTGCGTCTGACATTGAGACGTACGCGCTTGAACACATCTTCCACCCTGGCCTCGGGCGACCTCATCTCGCGCAGCAGGTTTTCCGTATAGAGCCCGTGCGCGCCCTCACCGTCGCTCGCAACATTGCCCGGCGCCGTCGCGTAGGCCAGGAGCGTGCTGGCCGGCGCATCCATCTGGCTCAAGCCCCTTTGTTCCGGCTTCCTGGCCTCTCCGAACGGGGCGTCCCGGCAGGCATCGAGGATGATGAGGTTTAGCGCATTGCCCGCCCTGGAAAGTCCCTGCAGCATTGCGCTGACTTCAACAGACTGCTTTTCCACATCCTCGTTGGAGGCGACTTCGGCATCGACTGGCAGCAGGTGGTTCTTCCAGTTGATCTGCACGCCGTGCCCGGCGAAGTAGAAGAGGCCAACGCACTTGCGCACTGCCAACTGCTTGAGATAGGCATCGATGCCGGCCAGCATTGACGCGCGCCCGGCATCCAGGCGCACGGTGACATCGAATCCCGCGTTGTTCAAGGCCTCGGCCATGCCCTTGGCGTCATTGGCCGGATTCTTCAGTGGCGAATGCCGGTAGGCGGCATTGCCGATCACTAAGGCGATCTTGGGCAGCTTCAGCAACTGCGCACCCTGCGCGCCCTGCGCCCACACCCATGCCCGCGACGCGGGCCCAAACAACAGTGCGCTGCCCAGAACGCTCTTGCCAAACGAGCGCCGACTCGGTATCGCAGGCGGACTTTGAGCATTCACGATGGCGTCCTCGGTTTATTCGCCGATCAATGTCTTGAGCACCGGCTCGCCGGGTCGCTCTTCGCGCACCTTGCGCCAGAAGCGCTCGGCCTCGGCATTGAGTTTTGCCTGACGCAGCCACAGCGCGTAGATCACGAGGTCGGACACCGGCGCGCCTTCTGCCGGGCGAAAGCGTCGCACCTCTTCGACCAGATCGCTCGATGCCGTGGTGAATCCGCCGGTGGCGGACAGCTCGGGCGCGCCAGGCCTGACAGCCGTCACGCGCCAGGCATAGCCGGCGCCCGCAACGAGCGTGCGCTCTGAAGGCAGCGCAACATGCGCTTCGGCAACCCTTGTCTCGAATACGGACGTTCCTTTGTCACCCGAAAGCAAGAAACGGTACTCGCTGGCGCCGGCCACGGGCTCCCAGCGAAATTCGGGCGCCAACTCCAGAATTTGCAGTCCGATCGGCGCCAACAGCTTCACCTGCCCCCCGCCCAGGCCGCGCATCTGAACCACCGCCTGCACCAGACCCGCCGGGTTTAAG
>JAYVST010000694.1:0-3891 GCA_043775255.1 Burkholderiales bacterium | reverse complement strand
ACCGGCACGCAACGGCTATGAAACACCGCTCAAGGGCATCATGAATCGCTATCCATTGTGGAAGTACCTGACGATCGGCATCGCGCTGCTCTTGGGGCTGGTATACACGACGCCGAATTTCTTCGGCGAGGCGCCCGCCGTCCAGGTTTCCAGCGCCAAGGCCACCATCAAGGTCGACAACACGGTGCGTGCGCGGGTCGAAGCCATCCTCAAGGGCGCCGCCGTCGACTCCACCGGCCTGTTCTTCGATGGCAACAGCATCAAGGTGCGCTTCCGCGATACCGATACCCAACTCAAGGCCAAGGACATCCTCGACAACGCGCTCAACCCGGACAAGAAGAAGCCCAATCCGGAAGACCGCGACGAACCCTTCACCGTAGCGCTCAACCTGCTGTCGAACTCGCCCAAATGGCTCACCGGCCTGCATGCGCTACCGATGTATCTGGGCCTCGACCTGCGCGGCGGCGTACATTTCCTCTATCAGGTGGACATGCAGGCCGCGCTCACCAAGCGACTCGATGCGCTGACCGGCGACATGCGCACCCTGTTGCGCGACAAGAACATTCGCCATGCCGGCATTGACCGCCAGGCCGGCGCCATCACGGTCAAGTTTCGCGACGAGTCCACCCGCAGCGCGGCCCGCGCGGCCATCGGCGATGCGCTTGCCGATCTTGCGCTCCTCGAAGGCAACGACGGCGCCGACCTGAAACTGACCGCCACCATCAAGCCCGAAGCCGAGCGCCGCGTGCAGGAGAACGCGCTCAAGCAGAACATCACCACCTTCCACAATCGCGTCAATGCGCTCGGCGTGGCCGAACCCATCATCCAGCAACAGGGCGCCGACCGCATCGTGGTGCAGTTGCCCGGTGTGCAGGACCCGGCGCTGGTGAAGTCCATCCTCGGGCGCACCGCCTCGCTCGAATTGCGCATGGTGTGCGAAACGCCGGAAGAATCTGCCGCCTTCGCCGCCGGCCAGATCCCGTTCGGCTGCGAAAAGTATTCCGAACGCGGCGGCGTGCCCATCATCGTTCGCAAGCAGGTGCAACTGACCGGCGACCGGCTCACCGATGCCCAGCCCGGCTTCGACGGCCAGACCCAGGAGCCGGCGGTGCACCTGTCGCTCGACTCCCAGGGCAGCCGCATTTTCAAGGAACTCACGCGCGAAAACGTCGGCAAGCGCATGGCCATCCTGTTGGTGGAAAAAGGCCGGGGTGAGGTCGTCACCGCACCGGTCATTCGCACCGAGATCGCCGGCGGCCGGGTGCAGATCAGCGGCCGGATGAGCACCCAGGAGGCCAGCGACGTCGCCCTGCTGCTGCGTTCCGGCGCGCTGGCCGCGCCGATGGAGATCATCGAGGAGCGCACCATCGGCCCCAGCCTGGGGGCGGACAACATCGCCAAGGGGTTCAAGTCCACGCTGTACGGCTTTTCCGCGATCGCTGCATTCATGATCGTCTATTACATGCTCTTCGGCCTGATCTCGGTGGTCGCCTTGGCTTCCAACCTGCTGCTGCTGATCGCCCTGCTCTCCCTCCTGCAGGCCACCCTCACCCTGCCGGGCATTGCCGCCATCGCGCTTACGCTCGGCATGGCCATCGACGCCAACGTGCTCATCAACGAACGGGTGCGCGAGGAATTGCGCGGTGGCGCCAGCCCGCAGGCGGCGATCGCCGCCGGCTACGAGCGCGCCTTCGGCACCATTATCGACTCCAACGTCACCACTCTCATCGCCGGTCTCGCGCTGCTCATCTTCGGCTCCGGCGCGGTGCGCGGCTTCGCGGTGGTGCATTGCCTGGGCATCCTCACCTCGATCTTTTCGTCGGTGGTGGTGTCGCGCGGCATCGTCAACCTGATCTACGGCTCGCGCAAGAAACTCGCCCACGTCTCCATCGGCGAGGTCTGGCGCGCGCCTGCGACAGAGACCAAGACCCCCGCCAAGGCCTGACGGTCGGCACGCACGAAACCAGCTTCGGAGCAGTCAATGGAATTCTTCCGCATCAAGCGCGACATCCCTTTCATGAAGCACGCGCTGGTGTTCAACGTGATCTCGCTGGTCACGTTCATCCTCGCGGTGCTGTTCCTGGTGCTGCGCGGGCTCAACTTCTCGATCGAATTCACCGGCGGCATGGTGATCGAGGCGCGCTACGAGCAGGCGGCCAACCTCGAAGGCATTCGCAACGCGCTCGATCGCGCCGGGGTGCATGAGCCCCAGGTGCAGAACTTCGGCACCTCGCGGGACGTGATGATCCGCCTGGCGTTGAAAGACGTCGGTATCCCGGCGATCAGCAAGACCGATGAACAAAGCAAGAAAGTGGTGTTCGACGAGGTCAAGTTCAAGCAAATCGGCATCGCCCCGGGGGGACCGGGCGGGACGATCACGCGGGTGGAATTCGTCGGGCCGCAGGTGGGCAAGGAACTGGCCGCCGACGGCGCGCTGGCGCTCCTGGTGGTGTGCGCCGGCATCATGGCCTATCTGGCGCTGCGCTTCGAGTGGAAATTCTCGCTCGCGGCGATCGTCGCCAACATGCATGACGTGATCATCATCCTGGGGTTTTTCGCTTTCTTCCAGTGGGAATTCTCGCTCTCGGTACTGGCGGCCGTGCTGGCGGTGCTGGGCTACTCGGTCAACGAATCGGTGGTGGTGTTCGACCGGGTACGCGAAACCTTCCGCAAGCGGCGCGGCCTGTCGGTGCCGGAAGTCATCAACCATGCGATCACCAGCACCATCTCGCGCACCATCATCACCCACGGCAGCACCCAGTTGATGGTGACCTCGATGCTCTTTTTCGGCGGGCCGACCCTGCATTACTTCGCCCTCGCGCTCACCATCGGCATCCTGTTCGGCATCTATTCCTCCGTCCTGGTGGCAAGCCCGATCGTCATGTGGCTGGGCATCAAGCGCGACGACCTGATGAAGGCGCCGCCGCCCAAGAGCAGCAGCGACGGCGCGGTTGTCTGATCCGGCCCGGCGCGCGGGACAAGGACGCAGGGTCTGGACAGCGATCGGCCGGCGCGCTAGATTCGCGATTTCACCAGCGGACGCGGGAACAAAATGAGCGAGAAGAACGAGTTGGCCGAACGCGACGTGCCGGTCTGGGACCTCGGCGTGCGCGTGTTCCACTGGGCGCTGGTGATCCTCGTGATCACTTCTTTCGTCACAGCCAAGATCGGCGGCAACGCGGTTACCTATCACGCCTGGAGCGGCTACTCGATTCTTACCCTGCTGGTGTTTCGCATCCTGTGGGGCATGGTCGGCGGCACGCAGGCGCGCTTCGCTTCTTTCATCCGCGGCCCGGGCGCGGTCATCGCTTACATGAAAGGCATGTTCAAGCGCGCTGGCCATCAATCCACTCTGGGACACAACGCCGTCGGCGCCCTATCTGTCGTGGCCATGCTGCTCGCCTTGCTGTTCCAGGCTGTCAGTGGCCTGTTCGTCAATGACGACATCGCCTTCGAAGGCCCGCTCTACAAATGGGCGGGCAAGGAGTTGTCGGACAAGCTGATGAGCCTGCACCACCTCAACGAAAAGGTCATTCTGGCGCTGGTGGTGCTGCACCTCGCGGCGATCCTGTTCTACTTCCTGTATCACAAGGAAAACCTGCTGCGCCCGATGATCAACGGCGTCAAGCGGGTGAAAGGCGCGGTCGCGGAGTCGCGCCACGGCAGCACGACACTTGCCATAGCGCTCCTGGCAGCCTGCGCCATAGGCGTCTATTTCCTGGTGAACGCCGCGAAATAGGCTGGGCCGCAGACGGCGGCGCAAAGCAAGAGGCCGGGCTTGCGCCACGGTAAATTTGTTCTCCATTGCCTCAGGAGGAAAGCGCAGAGGTAGTTGTCCGTTGTTGTGTACGGAAAATCAGGCACTTGCAGAGAGAACAAATTTACCCTGGG
>JAYVST010000693.1:0-4951 GCA_043775255.1 Burkholderiales bacterium | reverse complement strand
AAGGGGGCCATGTGGTCGACCCCGCCAACGGTGTCGACAAGGTGTGCGATATCGCCATCAAGGACGGCCGCATTGCGCTGCTTGCCGACACCATCGCGCCGTCTGCCGCCAAGAAGTTGATGAGCGCGAAGGGCAAGCTGGTCACGCCCGGCTTGATCGACACCCATGCCCATGTGTTCGAGCATGTCACCGGCCGCTTCGGCATGGAGGCCGACATGTGCGGCGTCGATTCCGGCGTCACGACCCTGATCGACCAGGGCGGGCCTTCATGCATGACCTTGCCGGCGTTCAACGAATACGTCGTCAAGCCGAAGAAGTCGCGCGTGGTGACTTACCTCTCGGCGTATCTGGTGGGCGGCATGGAGGGGCACTACTATCCCTCGCTCTACAAGCCGGACTGTCTCGACATCGACGCCACGGTCAAGGCGGCGCAGGAGAACCCGGACATCGTCAAGGGCTTCAAGGCGCATGCGGAACTGGGCGGGTTCGCACGCTGGGGCGTCGAGGTGATGCGCATGTCGGCCGAGATCGCGCGCTGCGCCAACCTGCCCGTGTACATCCATTTCGGCCAGCTCTGGCCTCTGCCGAAATCGGGCGCCAATGGGGTCGATCCGGACACCATTCTCGACCAGGTGGTGGGGCTGCTCAAACCGGGCGATATCCTCGCCCACCCCTTTACCAAGCACCCGGGCGGCTTCGTCAACCGCCAGGGCAAGGTCCATGACATCGTCAGGAAGGCGATGGATATGGGTTTGAAGGTGGATGTGGGCCATGGTTCGCATTTCAGTTTCAAGATGGCCAGGATCGCCCTCGATGCCGGCATCATGCCCGACACCCTCGGCGCCGACATGCATGGCTACAACACCGCCATACCCAGGCCGAAGGCGCCCGGCACGCCGGACAGCCATCCGGACAAGGAGCACATGTTCTTCGGCGCCGTGAAGTTTTCGCTGGTGTCGGCCATGACCTCGATGTTGGCCCTGAAGATTCCGCTCGACAAGGTGGTGGCGATGGCGACCTGCAACGCGCAGCGCGACTTCGGTTTGTCCGACGACCTGGGGCATATTGGTGTGGGCGCGATGGCCGACATTTCCATCCTCAACGACGAGCGCGGCCGCTTTGTGCTGTCCGACAACGAAGGCACGCAAGTGGTGACCGATCGGGTGCTCACGCCGGCCTTCTGCCTCAAGGGCGGCGTGCGCCATGACGCCGTGGCCCCTATCCTGCCGCAGGTGCAGGCCGCATGAACCAGAGCGACATCTTGCACTTGGCGGGCAGCGCCGTGCCGCAGGGCGTGGGGGCATCGGTCATCCGCAAGGAAGACCAGCGCCTGATGACCGGGCGCGGCCAGTTCGTGGGCGACCTGCGCTTAGCAGGCATGTGGGACGTGGCGTTCGCCCGATCGCCGGTGGCGCATGGCAAGTTGAAGTGCGTGGAAAAGCCGTCTGGTCGAGAGGCCGCAGTGTTCACCATGGACGATCTGCCGGGCGTCAAGCCGATCCGCGCGGTGTCGAGCCTGGCGGGCTTCAAGCCATCGGAGCAGTGGCCGCTGGCGCGTGGCAAGGTGCGCCATGTGGGTGAACTGGTCGCCGCCTGCGTCGCGCCCACGCGCGCGCAGGCCGAAGACATCGCCCAGCAGGTGTTTGCCGACATCGAAGAGTTGCCCGCAGTGGTCGACATGGTCGGCGCGCGTACCGCGCCACCGGCGCTGGTGCACGATGAATGGGGCGACAACGTTTTTCTGCAAACCATGGTCGACGACGATCTGTCGGCGATCGAGGATGCACCGATCAGGATCCGGCGACACATCAACACCGCACGGCAATGCATGTCGCCGCTCGAAGGCCGCGGCGTGGTGTGCCAGTGGGATTCACGCTTAGAACAGCTCACGATGTGGTCTTCGGCGCAGATGGTGCACATCAACCGTCAGGGGCTGTCCGAGTGCCTGGGGCTGGACACCGGACAGATCAGGGTGATTGCCCCCGACGTGGGCGGCGGCTTCGGCTACAAGGGCATCCTGTTGCCCGAGGAAATCGTCCTCGCCTATCTGTGCATGAAGCTTAAGCGCCCGCTACGCTGGATCGAGGACCGGCGCGAACAACTGGTCGCCAACGCCAACTGCCGCGAGCATGACTACGACATCACGGTCTATGCGGCGAAGAACGGCAAGCTGCTCGGCATCGATTGCGAAGCCACCGTCGATTCCGGCGCCTATTCGTCCTACCCGTTCTCGGCCTGCCTTGAGGCCGCGCAGGTGAGCTCGATTCTGCCGGGCCCGTACAAAATGGAGCATTTCCGCTGCAAGACATGGTCGGTGGCGACGAGCAAGCCGCCGATTCTGCCGTATCGCGGCGTGGCCCGTACCGGCGTGTGCTTCGCGCTGGAGCTGATGGTCGACGCCATCGCGCGTGCTGCCGGCATGGAGCCGATCGACGTGCGCCTGGCCAACGTGGTGCAGCCACAGGAAATGCCCTACGACAACATCACGAAGAAGCATTTCGACAGCGGCGACTATCCGCGCGTGCTGAACATGGCGCGCGAGGCGATCGGCCTTTCCGCCGTGCGTGCGCGCCAGAAGGCGGGTGAAGCCGACGGTCGACGCATCGGCATAGGCTTTTCGATCTATTGCGAGCAGGCCGCGCACGGCACCAGCGTGTATTTCGGCTGGGGCATTCCGATGGTGCCGGGGCACGAGCAGTGCCGCGCGCGCTTCAACGCCGACGGCGTGCTGGAGCTTGCCATCGGCGCGCATTCACACGGCCAGGGCATGGAAACGACCATGGCGCAGGTGGCCAACCAGATCCTCGGCATCGATGTAGCGAAGGTGCGCCTGTCGCACGGCGACACCGGCTTGTCACCCTACTCCACCGGCACCTGGGGCAGCCGCTCGATGGTGATGAGCGGCGGCGCCGTCGCGGCGGCATGCAAGGAAATGGCCAAACGAGTCAAGCAGATTGCAGCCAAGCTGCTCGGTTGCGACGCGGCCGCATTGCGGCTGGCCAAAGGCTTAGTGTTCGAAGGCGATACGCCGCGCATGGCGTTGGCCGACATTGCCCACACCTGGCACCGCGCGCCGCAACTGCTGCCGGCCGACATCGACGCCGCCGGGCTGGAGGTGATTGCCGGCTACAAGGCGACGCGCGACACCGGCACCTTCTCCTACGCCTGCCATGCGGTGGTGGTGGCGGTAGACCCCGAGCTGGGGGCGGTGGAAATTCTCGACTACGCCATCGTCGAGGACGGCGGCGTGCTGGTCAACCCGATGGTGGTCGACGGCCAGATCATCGGCGGCACCGCGCAGGGCATTGGCACTGCCTTGTACGAGGAAATGCCGTTCGACGAGAACGGCCAGCCGCTTGCCTCCACGTTGGCTGACTACATGCTGCCCGGCGCGCCCGAAGTGCCGGCCATCCGCATCGACCACATAGAGACGCCGTCGCCCTATACCGAGTTCGGCCAGAAGGGCATCGGCGAGGGCG
Organism: Burkholderiales bacterium; assembly: GCA_043775255.1. Classification (GTDB taxonomy): domain Bacteria; phylum Pseudomonadota; class Gammaproteobacteria; order Burkholderiales; family JAEUOS01; genus JAEUOS01. The sequence goes on along the minus strand of JAYVST010000693.1, from coordinate 1,472 downwards.
GCGCCATCGCGCCGCCGGCGGCGATCGTCAATGCGATCAACGACGCCCTGCATGACATGGGCGTGGAAATCACCGAGAGCCCGGTGAGTCCGAAGCGCCTGCTGGTGGCGATCGCGCGGGCGCGGGCGGGAGTGCCCGCTTGAAGGCCGCCGTATTCGACTATCTGCAACCGACGACACTCGCCGAGGCGGCCGGCCTGCTCGCCGCCGGCGCCGGCATGGCCAAGGCGATCGCCGGCGGCCAGTCGCTCGGGCCGATGCTCAATTTGCGCCTGGCGCAACCCGCCGCGCTGGTCGATCTGGCCGGCATCGGCGCGGCGGCTGCGGCGCGCGATCTGGGCGACGCGGTCCTGATCGGCGCCGGCGTCACCCATGCCGCTATCGAAGACGGCCGCGTGCCGGATCCGTCGCGTGGCTTGATGCCGCGCGTCGCATCCAACATCGCCTATCGGGCGGTGCGCAATCGCGGCACCATCGGCGGCAGCCTTGCGCATGCCGATCCGGCGGCCGACTGGGTCAGCACCATGCGCTTGCTCGACGCGGTGTACCTGATCGAAGGACCGGGCGGCGGCCGCGAAGTCGCAAGCGATGCTTTCATGCAGGCGGCGTTCACCACCGCGCTGGGCGAGGACGAGGTGTTGGCCGGCGTGCGCATCGCCAAATTGTCCCCCAAGGCGCGCTTTGGCTATTTCAAGTTCTGCCGCAAGGTGGGCGAGTTCGCCGAAGCCATCGGCGCGGTGCTGCTCGACCCGGCGCGCGGCGTCCGGCGCGCGGTCATCGGCGCCACCGCAGGCGCGCCGCATCTGGTGGCTGATATCGACGCCGTGCTCTCGGGCGACACGGCTGCGCTCGCCGCCGAAGTGCATGCCGCCGGCTGCGATGAACCCTATGAGATCCAGACGCATTCGACAGCGTTGAAACGCGCGATTGCCGAGGCCTGCGCATGAAAACCATCAATCTCACCGTCAACGGCCAAGCGGTCTCGGCCGCGGTCGAACCGCGCACTCACCTGGCCGATTTCCTGCGCGAGCATGAAGGCCTGACCGGCACCCACCTGGGCTGCGAGCACGGCGTGTGCGGCGCCTGCACCATCGAGATCGACGGCGCGCCGGCGCGCTCCTGCATCCAGTTCGCGGTGCGTTGCGAAGGCGCCAGCGTGCGCACCATCGAGGGTTTCGACGACGACGAGATCATGCGCGCCCTGCGCACGGCTTTCTCCGCCGAGCACGCGCTGCAGTGCGGCTACTGCACCCCCGGCATGCTGGTGACTGCGCGCGACATCGCGATGCGCCTGCCGCACCTGACGGATGCGACCGACGAGGCGCGCATCCGCATTGAACTGGCCGGCAACCTGTGCCGCTGCACCGGCTACCAGGGCATCGTGCGCGCCATCCAGCGGGTGCTGCGCGAGCGCGCCGGGGTCGCCCGTGCAGCTTGACCAATCCTTTACCCTGCCGTTCGCGCGCGCTGCGG
>JAYVST010000692.1:0-2123 GCA_043775255.1 Burkholderiales bacterium | reverse complement strand
GGCGTCGCGCAGGCCGGCCAAATCCACCAGGGCGGTTTGGCCGAGGATGTCGTGGCACACCACGCGGGTGGGATACCAGGGAAAGTCCAGATCGCGTTTGCGTTCGATGAGCTGCATAAGCGAGTCGGTGAGTTGGGACGGGTCGCAGCGACGCACCAGATTTTCCGCCAGCACGCGCGAGGTATAGGGCAGCTTGGCGTAGGCGCCGGGCGCGATGCGTTCGACCGCCGCGCATGCGTCGAAATACGAAAGCGAAGTGCCCGGCAGGGGTTTGCGGTCGGCGGTGTTCATGGGTGTGGGCGCGCTGCCTTGCGCTTCGCGAGCGGAACGAACCTGGTGTCGTCGGGGCCCGTATAGTTGGCTGTCGGACGAATGATCTTGCCGTCGATGCGCTGTTCGATCACGTGGGCGGCCCAGCCGGCGGTGCGGGCGATGACGAAAATCGGCGTGAACATCGAGGTGGGTACGCCCATCATGTGATAGCTGACTGCGGAGAACCAGTCGAGGTTGGGAAACATCTTCTTCGCGTCCCACATGACGGTTTCAAGACGGTCGGCGATGTTGAACATCTTCATGTCGCCGGTTTCCCGCGAGAGCTCTCGCGCGACTTCCTTGATCACCTTGTTGCGCGGGTCGGAGATGGTGTAGACCGGATGGCCGAAACCGATCACCACGTCCTTGCGCTCGACGCGCGCGCGAATGTCGGCCTCGGCCTCGTCCGGCGTCTCATAGCGCTTCTGGACTTCGAAGGCGACCTCGTTTGCGCCGCCGTGCTTGGGGCCGCGCAAGGCGCCGATGCCGCCGCAAATGGCCGAATGCATGTCCGATCCGGTGCCGGCGATGACGCGGCAGGTGAACGTGGAGGCGTTGAATTCGTGCTCGGCATAGAGGATCAGCGACGTGTGCATCGCCTTGGTCCAGGAAGCGGACGGCGCGACGCCGTGCAGCAGGTGCAGGAAGTGCGCGCCGATCGAATCGTCATCGGTCTCGACCTCGATCCGTTTGCCTTTGTTGCTGAAGTGATACCAGTAGAGCAGCATCGAACCCAGGCAGGCCATCAGACGGTCGGCGATGTCGCGCGCGCCCGGGTGGTTGTGATCGTCCTTCTCGGGCAGGGCGCAACCCAGCGCGGAGACGCCGGTGCGCATCACGTCCATCGGGTGCGACCCGGCAGGCAGTGCCTCGAGCGCCCACTTGACCGCCGCCGGCAGGCCGCGCAGGGCCTTGAGCTTTTTCTTGTAGCCCGACAGTTCCGCCTTGTTGGGCAGTTTGCCGTGTACCAGCAGGTGGGCGATTTCCTCGAATTCGCAGTGGGCGGCAATATCGAGGATGTCATAGCCGCGATAGTTCAGGTCGTTGCCGCTGCGCCCGACGTTGCAAAGCGCGGTGTTTCCGGCCACCACGCCGGACAAGGCGACGGATTTTTTCGGTTTCGGTCCGGACAGGACGACGGTCTCGCTCATGATGGATTTTCTCCTGGTGGTGTGGCGGTCGGCGACAGGGTGTCTTCAGGCGGTTTTGGACTTGGCGAACAGGGCATCGAGCTTCTGTTCGAACGCGTGATAGCCGATGCTTTCATACAGTTCCATGCGGGTCTGCATGGTGTCGACGACATTCTTCTGCGTGCCTTCGCGGCGCACCGTTTCGTAGACGCGCTCGGCCGCCTTGTTCATGGCGCGGAAGGCGCTAAGCGGGTAGAGGGCGATGGCGACGTTGGCGCTCCTGAGTTCGTCCACGGTGAAAAGCGGGGTCGAGCCGAATTCGGTGATGTTGGCCAGGATCGGCACCTTGACCGCGTCGGCGAATTTTCTGTACATCGACAACTCGGTAATGGCTTCAGGGAAAATCATGTCGGCGCCGGCTTCGACACAGGCGACGGCGCGCTCGATGGCGCAATCCAGCCCTTCGACGGCCAGGGCGTCGGTGCGCGCCATGATCGCGAAGTCGGGGTCGGACCGCGCATCGACGGCGGCACGGATGCGATCGACCATCTCTTGCTGGCTGACGATTTCCTTGCCTGGACGATGGCCGCAGCGCTTGGCGCCGACCTGGTCCTCGATGTGCATCGCCGCTGCGCCGAACTTGATCAGGGAGCGGGTGGTGCGCGCGACGTTGAACGCGGA
>JAYVST010000691.1:0-2168 GCA_043775255.1 Burkholderiales bacterium | reverse complement strand
CTGGGCATCGGTCTGCTCTATCGCCTGCAGTTCACCCGTTTCGGCGCGACTCTGCTTACGCTCAAGAGCGCCGAGAGCGAAAAGCTGGCCGAGAGTGTCGGCATACCGGCGGCGCGTTACAAGACGGCGGCTTTCGTCGTCTCCTGTGCGGTAACCGGCTGCATGGGTGCGGTGCATGCGCAATACCTGCTGTTCGTCAACCCGCAGATCTTCACGTTCCTCACTTCGACCGACCTGCTGATCTACGCGATGGTCGGCGGGCTGGCCAGCTTCTGGGGCCCGATTCTCGGCGCAGGCGTGCTCACCGCTTTAGGCGAGCAGCTATTTTCCGTGGGGTACTGGAAGACCCTGGTCTACGCCGCCATCCTGATGATCGTGATCTTAGTCCTGCCCGGGGGCTTGGTCGATCTGCCGCGCCGCCTGCGCGCGCGCGCCAGGGCCGCCACGGGGCCCCAGACGCGATGAGCGCGGTACTTGCGGTGCAGGACATCGGCATGCGCTTCGGTGGGCTGGCCGCCCTCTCCGCGGTTTCATTCGACGTGGGCGAAGGCGAGCTGACCGCATTGGTGGGGCCCAACGGGGCGGGCAAGTCGACCCTCTTCAACATCATCGCCGGGGTGTTCCCGCCGACCGCAGGGCGGGTCGAACTGGCGGGTGCGGATGTCACCGGGAAATCGAGCCATGCGCTGGCCCGCCTGGGCGTGGCACGCACGTTTCAGCTGGTGACGCTGTTCCCCGACATGACGGTGGAAGAGAACGTCGTGCAGGGACTGCACCGCCACACCCGCCTGGCGCTTTTCGGCGGCATTTTCAATACCGCGTCGTATCGCGCCGACGTGGCGCGCACGACCGAACGCGCGCGCGCGGTGCTCTCGCTCCTGGGCATCGAAGCGCATCGCAATGAGCGCGCGGCGGAATTGCCGCTCGGCATCGCCAAGCTGCTCAGCGTGGCCATTGCGCTGGCCACCGAGCCTAAGCTCCTGCTGCTCGACGAACCGGCCGCCGGCCTCTCGCTCGAAGAATCCACCCGCATGATGGACCTGATCTCGGGCGAAGTGAAGAAGCGCTGCACGGTGCTGCTGGTGGAGCACAACATGCGCATCGTCGGGCGCTACTGCGACCGCGCGGTGGTGCTGCAATTCGGCCGCAAGATCTACGACGGCCGCGCCGATGGTCTGGTGCATGACCAGGCCGTGGTCGACGCCTACCTCGGCGTGGCGGAGATGGAGTGATCGACGACCCCCTGCTCCAGGTGCGCGACGCCGAGGTGCGCTATGGCCAGGCGCGCGCGGTCAACGGCGTAACGCTTGCCATCCGGCGCGGCGCGATCACCGCCATCGTCGGGCCCAACGGGGCGGGCAAGTCGTCGCTCCTCAAGGCGATCTCGGCGCTGGTGCCGCTGGCCGCCGGCGACCTCTGGTTCGACGGCGTGCGCATCGACGGCAAGGCAGCGCGCGACATCGCCGCGCTGGGCATCGCCCATGTGCCGGAGGGCCGGCGCATCTTCGCCAAGATGTCGGTGGAGGACAACCTGCGCTTGGGCGGGCATTTGCGCAAGAGCGAACGCGAGGTGGCCGAGACCATGGCGCAGGTGTTCGAGGCGTTTCCGCGGCTGCGTGAACGGGTCGGCCAGCGCGCCGGCAGCATGTCCGGCGGCGAGCAGCAGATGCTGGCCATCGGCCGCGCGCTGATGGCGGCGCCCCGGCTGGTGATGGCCGACGAAGTCTCGCAGGGCTTGGCGCCGGTGATCGTGCAGGAGGTGTATCGCCAGCTCACCGCGATTACCGAACGCGGCGTGACGGTGCTGCTGGTGGAACAGAACGCGCGCCTGGCCTTCAAGCTGGCCTCGTTCGTGTATGTGATGGAGCAGGGCCGGGTGGTCGCCGCGGGCCCGACCGCAGAGGTAGCCGCCAGCGAGCATGTGCGCAACGCCTATCTGGGAGTGGACTGACCATGACCGACGCCGTCCTGTACGCACTCGAAGGGGAGATCGGTTACATCACCCTCAACCGCCCCGCGGTGCTGAACGCGATGGACGACAGTCTGCTCTCCGGCATCGCCGCCGCGCTGGTGGCAGCGCAGGCCGACGCGGCCGCCAAGGTGGTGGTGATGCGCGGCGCAGGCCGGGTGTTTTGCGCCGGGGGCGACATAGACGACATGCCGCGCCG
>JAYVST010000690.1:0-2045 GCA_043775255.1 Burkholderiales bacterium | reverse complement strand
CCCCGCCATGTTGACCAGCGGAAACGGATTGAGCAGGCGGCATCCCGGCCGCAGGCCGGCGCCTTCGATGATCGCCGGCGCCACGATCAGCCATTCGTTATGGCTGCGCGGCACGCCTTTCGGTCTGGCTTCGGTGCCGGAGGTCCAGCAGACGCTGAAGACGTCGTTGGCCGTCGGCGCGGCTTCGGCGCAATGCCGCGCGACCCGCTCGGGATGACGTGCCGCAGGCAGCGCGAGATCGAGGGCGACCACGCTTTCCGGCACGTTTTCACCCCAGGCGAACAAGCGCGCAATGCGCGGATGGCGCGACGCGAGCTGCCGAACCATTTCCGCATGGGCATGGCGTCCGATGCGCGTTGCAGTGACCACGCCGCGCGCGCGCGTGACCCCCAGCACATGCTCGAGTTCGTGCTCGCGATACTGTGCCGGCACCGGCGAGACCACCAACCCGGTGCGCGCACAGGCAAGATAGACGATGTATTGCTCGACCCCGTTGGGCAACTGCACGACAACGATGTCGTCCTTCACCAATCCGTGATCGAGCAGCACCTGGGCCATGCGCACGACCTCGACGTCGAGCGCGGCGTAGCTTAAGCGCCGCGGCGCGCCGTCGGTGAAGTCGGCGCGATTGAGCGCGTCGATCACCGCCTCGCGCTCCGGATGGGCGGCGCGGTTGGCGCGAAAGCAGTCGTCGAGCGTGCGCTCACCCCACCAGCCGCTGGCGGTGTAGCGGTCGATCTTCTCCTGCGGTACCAGGATCATGGAGAGGCGCTTCTTCTAGTGTGCGGTCGGCAGGTAGCGCGTACCAGCAAACCTGCTTGCATTGTCAGACGCATGGTACTAGACTCGGGTCCATTAATGCAAGTGAATCCAGCGCGCCCTTCAGCATGCCCGCAAGTCCTGACATTGTGAACAACGGTGCGCCCGCGCTGCGGACGCGCGCTGCCGCAGCACCGGTGGTGCGGGCACGCGCCGCCGCACCGGCGCTGCGGGTGGCGCATCATCTGCGCGGCACCTCGCTCAATCGCGCGCTCGATGCGCTGGGCGAGTGGTGGACCCAGCGCATCCTGCGCGAGTGCTTTCTGGGCGTGCGCAATTTCGATGTCTTCCAGGCCCATCTGGCGGTGCCGCGCCAGACCCTGTCGGTGCGCCTGAAGCGGCTGGTCGCACACGGCATCCTCGATGGCACGCGCGGCCACTACCGGCTCACCGAATGCGGGCGGGCGCTTTATCCGTGGGCCCTGATGGTCTGGGCGTGGAACCGCAAGTGGGGCAGCGGCGACGACGTCCGCCATCCGACCGTGTTGCGGCATCGCACCTGCGACAAACCGATGCATCCGGTATTTGCCTGCGGCGCCTGCGGGGCCGCCGTCGGCTTGCGCGACGTCGAGGTGCACGACGCGCCCGGCGTGCGGCGGGCGCCGCCGGCCAATGCAGCGGGAGACCGGCGCTGGGCGGCGGGGCGCTTTGTTGCCGACCCGGGAGACGGTGCGCGCCACGTCGCGTTTGTCACCGCCGACCGCTGGAGCCACCTGATCCTGTCGGCGGTGTTCCTTGGCTGCCGTTCGTTCGACGTGCTCGCGCGCGAGACCGGGGCGGCCACCAACATACTGACCCATCGTCTGGCGCTCCTGGTGGCCGCCGGCTTTCTCGACAAGCGCCGCATGGCCGACGACGGCCGGCGTTTCGACTATGCGCCAACCGAGCGCGGTCGCGCTGTCTATCCGCTCACCATCACACTGGTGCAGTGGGCCGACCGCTGGCTGCCGAAGAAGGGCGGCGCGCCGATGCGCCGCATGCATCGCCAGTGCGGTGCGGTGCTGGTGGCGCAGGTGCAGTGTTCGGCGTGCGGCGGCGAGTTGCGGCCGCATGAAGTGTCGTTTTCATTGCCGGCGGCAGCCGGCGGCGGTCCCACCTGAAGGAGACGCAAACATGGCTGAAATGGCGATCGACGAATTGTCCGAAGACCTGCCGCCGGTGCTGCGCGGCGCATTCGAACCGGTGTCCGACGAGCTGTTCGTGCGCGACCTGGAAGTGATAGGCGA
>JAYVST010000689.1:0-2526 GCA_043775255.1 Burkholderiales bacterium | reverse complement strand
GATAGTCATGGGTTTGGGTCCGGAAGTCGAAAACTGTTTGTTTATACAGTAACAACGCCCTTTGCGCAAGGCCCTTGTTTGCCGCGAGTGCCACCGGCGCGATTGCCGCAGCAGAGCGCTTGGCTCATTGCAGCACGGTCGCCGGTTCCGCGTCACCTGGGCAACTCCGACAGGCTGCTAAAACGACAGCGCCGCGATCTCTTCCTGCAGGGCGTTCATGTCCTGCGGCCGCGCCGCCGGATCCTTGGCCAGCATGCGGTCGAGGAGCGGCTGGAACGCGGTCAGCCGCAGCGGGAGCGGCGCCGGCGCCTGCATCAAATGGGCATGCAGGACTTGCTGAAAGTCGGTGCCGGAGAATGGTTTTTGTCCGACCAGCAATTCGTAGAGCACCACGCCCAGGCTGTAGATGTCGGACGGCGGCCCGACCGGCTTGCTGGTGATCTGCTCCGGCGAAACATAGGACGGTGTGCCGACCACCCGGCCATTCTGCGTCACGCTGGTGTCGATCGACATCTGCCTGGCGGTGCCGAAATCGGCGACCACGAACGCATGGGCGTTGCGCACCATGATGTTGGCGGGCTTGAGGTCGCGGTGGATGATGCCCGCCGCATGCAGGGCCGCCACGCCGGCGGCCACCTGTGCGACGATGCGGAACGCCAGGTGCGGCGCGATGCCGCGACTGAGCATGCTGGCCAAGTCGCCCAGCGGAAAATACTCGAACGCCACATACGGCCCAGCCTCGCCCACGCCACGATCGAGCACGGCCGCCAGATTGGGATGCCGCACCGAGCCCGCGACCTCGATCTCGCGCATGAAGCGCTTGTAGTTGTCGCCTTTGTCGTCGGTATCGAGCATTACCTTGATAGCCGCCTGCACGCCGTCGGCGTCGCGAGCGAGATAGAGTTCCGTGCCGGCGCCGCGCGCGAGCCGTTTTTCGATCTGGAAACGACCGATCCGCGCCGGTGGCGCCGCAGGCACGCTCGGCATGGCGCCCACGCGCTGCGCGGCTGCAGCCGCCTGCGCCCGCGCCAGCCGCGCATCGATCGCGCGGATCACCTCTTGCGCCGCCATCGGCTTGGCGATGAAGTCGTCCGCGCCCAGCTCCATGCCCTGCCGGAAGACCTGCCGGTGGCCCTCCGAGGTGATGAGGATCAGGGGCAGCGTGGCGGTGGCCTGCGTCCGGCGCAGCGTATGGAGCAGTTCGAGACCGCTCATGCCGGGAAGGCGGATGTCGCACACCACCAGGTCGGGCAGGGACTCGCGGATGGCCGGTAAGGCCGTCTCGGCAGACTCAAAGGCGCGCACCGTATGACGTGCCGCCCGCAGGAGCGCCGCCAGCCAGTTGCGCATCGCATCGTCGTCGTCGACCACCACCAAGGCTGCCATCGTGTCTGCAAGGCCGGCAAGTCACGCCCGGCAAAGAGTGTCCGAGGTGCAAATTATAGGGCAGCGGCCGCAGCGCAAGTTGCGACGCAGCATGAACCGCAGTGTTACGCCCCGCGCAAGCGCACCGCGCGCACCAGCGCGATGGCCGCCAATGGAACGACCAGTCCAAGAACCGCACTGGCGATGAACAGCGCGCCCATCTCGGAATAGTCGGCCGGCACCTTGATCGCCCCGGAGATCGAGTCCTTTACTTCGCGCGTGATCTCGAACATCCGATTCAGGTATTTGGTGCCGAGATGGGCCGCTGACAGCGCCAGGTTGGTAAACGAGGCCATGACCGCAAAGTAGGTAGCCTTGAGCTTGTCCGGCGCGGAATTGGCGATCCAGGCCAGCATGGGCACCATCGCCACCTGTCCCAGGGGCGACTCGAGCGCCGCATCCAGAACGGCAATGAAACGCGCATCGACCACGCCACGGGTCATGGCGGCGGTCCATTCATGCACGCCGTAGAACATGCCGATCTGCGGCAGGGCCATCACCGACCCGAGCACCGTGAGCAAGCCCACCACGAAATAAATCGAGCGATAGGCAAGAAAGCGTCGATAGGCGAACAAGCCAGCCAGCGCCACCAGACCGGACAGCATCGATATTTTGGCCAAAAAACTGGGATCGAACTTGAGCACGTCGATGGCCCACCAGGATGCCCCTGCGCCGGGCCCGGGCACCGCGCGGAACATGAAAATCACCACCGCCGTCCCGACTAAGGTGGCGCGTGCATCGGCGTCGAGTTCGCGCACCAGGCGCACCATCAGCGTAAGCACGATGCTCATCGAAGCGACAAAGACGATTTCCTGACCGTACATGAGATCCGCCAGTCCGACGCCGACCGAGACCGCCGCGAACACCATCCCGCCGCCCAGCACCCACCAATTGACCGGCGGCGCGTCGCGCGCGCGCGCCGGGATGGCGCCAACACGCCGGCGCAGCGCCAGCGCCAGGATCACGCCTGCAACCGACACTAGCGGGATGGCCAGCGCCGCAGCGTAGACCCGCGCATAGGCGGCGGCCTTTTCCGCGCTCGGCAGCAATTCGGCGCCGGAAAGAAAGCCGACATTGATGAGCGCGACGATGATTGTGCCG
>JAYVST010000688.1:0-2643 GCA_043775255.1 Burkholderiales bacterium | reverse complement strand
TCAACCACGGGAGACACGCGACATGGCCGGGAAGATGCACCTGATGCAAATGCTGATCCACAGCGCCAGTACGCATACGCTGGTGAGCTGGGCCGATCCTGCCGACGGACAGCTCGCCGGTCTCGAGGACTTTGCCTACTGGCAGAGCATGGCACGCACCCTTGAGCGCGGCTGCTTCGACGGCGTGTTTTTCGCCGACAGCCCGGCCACCCACGCGGTCTACCAAGGCAGCGTGGCGCCGTCGGTGCAGTACGGTGCGTCGTGGCCGAACCATGATCCGATGCCCCTGGTGGCGGTGATGGCCGCCGCCACCGAACATCTGGGCATCGGTGTCACGCTCTCGATCACGGGCACCACGCCCTACCTGGCCACGCGCCGCATGACCACCCTGAATCATCTGAGTCGCGGGCGCGTAGGCTGGAACATCGTCACCGGGTTTTCCAATGCCGAACACATGGCCAACGGCATGCGCGAGCAGATGCCGCATGATGAGCGCTACGACATGGCCGACGAGTTCATGGAAATCTGCTATCGCCTGTGGGACAGCGTGCCGTCCGACGCAATCCTGATGGACAAGTCGCGCCTGCAATTCGCCGATCCGCACAGGATCGCGCAGGTCGACTACAAGGGCCGCTACTTAAGCTGCAGGGCGGTGGCGCCGGTGCTGCCTTCGTCTCATGGCCGGCCGGTATTGTTCCAGGCCGGCTCGTCGGGACGCGGCATGAAGTTCGCCATGCAGCACGCGGAAATGATCTTCGGCATCCAGCCGCACGTGGCCGGCATGGTGAAGGCGATGAGCCAATTGCGCGCCGCTGCGGCCGAGCATGGCGGCGGCCGTGCCTTCCGCATGCTGTTCGGCCTGCAGCCGATCGTGCGCAGCACCGAGGCCGAAGCGCGCGTGCGCGCGGAGGAATTGGCGCAGCGGATACCGCTCGACGCCATCCTGGCGCGGCTGTCGGGCGTGTTCGGCGTCGATCTGTCGACGTTCGATCCGGACCGGCCCTTGGCCGAGATGGAAACCCAGGCCTCGCGAGGCCTGATGGCGGCGACCCTGGCAGGCGCCGACGGCCGTGCGGTGACCTTGCGTGAGGCTGCTTCCAAGTGGGCGTTGTCGGTGGCCATTCCACAGGTGATCGGCACGCCGGAGCAGGTAGCCGACGAGTTCATCCGCATCTGGCGCGAAACCGGGTGCGATGGTTTCAATCTGAGCCCCACCACCAACCCCGACAGCGTCGAGGATTTCGTCTTTCACGTAGTGCCGATCCTGCAGAAGCGCGGCGTGTTCCGCACCGCCTACGAGGGGCGCGATTTCCGTGAAAATCTTACATCGGAATGAGGGTCGCATGGCGCGAATACAAGGTGGGTATGCGGTGCAGGGCGGCACAACAATGGGTGGCTACGGATGATTCCACGCACGATATTCGGCACTGACCACGAGACCTTTCGCGCAACCGTGCGCCGCTTCATCGCCGAACGCGTTACGCCCTACCACGCCGAGTGGGAGAAAGCCGGGCAGGTGCCGCGCGCCTTGTGGCACGAGGCCGCCGAACTCGGCTTGCTTTGCTGCAACGTGCCCGAGCAATATGGCGGCATGGGCGGCGACTTCCTTCATAGCGCGGTGCTGATCGAGGAATTCGCGCGCGCCGGCGCCACCGGGCCGACGTTTTACCTGCATTCCGATATCGTCGCCCCGTATCTGGTGGACTTCGGCAGCGATGAGCAAAGGCGCAAGTGGTTGCCGAAAATGGCCAGTGGTGAGGTCGTCTGCGCCCTCGGCATGAGCGAGCCGTCCGGTGGCTCGGACGTGCAGGCGATGCGCACCCAGGCCATCCGCGATGGCGACCATTACGTGATCAACGGGCAGAAGGTATTCATCACCAACGGCCATTCGGCCGACCTCCTCTTGTTGGCCTGCAAGACCGACCCGAAGGCGCGCGGCAAGGGGGTGAGCCTGATATTGGTCGAGACCGACCGGCCCGGCTTCAACCGCGGGCGGCGTCTGGAGAAGATCGGCTGCAAGGCGCAGGACACCGCCGAACTGTTCTTCTCCGATTTGCGCGTGCCGGTCACCAACCTGCTGGGCGGCGAGGGCAACGGTTTCGGCATGCTGATGACGCAGCTGGCGCAGGAACGCCTGATCCAGGCGATCCGCGGCGTCGCCAGTTCCGAGGCGGCGATCGGCTGGACCCTCGAATACGTGGCCGAGCGCCAGATGTTCGGCCAGACCCTGGGCGATTTTCAGAACACCCGTTTCCAGTTGGCCGAGATGCATGCCGAAGTGCTGGCGCAGCGCGTGTTCGTCGACCGCTGCATCGAGCTGCACATGCGCGGCGAGCTGGACGCCACCGATGCGGCCGCCGCCAAGCTCGTCACCACCGAATTGCAGGGCCGCGTGATGGACCGTTGCCTGCAGTTCTTTGGCGGCTGGGGTTACATGTGGGAGTATCCGATCGCGCGCGCCTACGCGGATGCGCGCATGTGCCGCATCGGCGGTGGCAGCGCTGAAACGATGAAGCAGATTATCGGCAACGCCCTGCTGCCGAAGGTACGCAAGGCGGATTGAGGCGCGGTTTCGGGTTCTAGTACCGACAGACCGGCCGTATGGGATGATTTGATGGAAAAGAACATGTCCGCAACAGAACC
>JAYVST010000687.1:0-11438 GCA_043775255.1 Burkholderiales bacterium | reverse complement strand
GCCGCGCTGCGCCTGCCGTGTGCCGCTTATATCGAATTCTTTCGCGGCACTTCACTCATCGTCCAGCTGTTCTGGCTCTACTTCGTGCTGCCGCCTTTGGGCGTGCGGCTGGAAGCAATGACCGCAGCCATTCTCGGCATCGCGCTCAATTACGGCGCCTATGGAGCGGAAATCGTGCGCGGCGCGCTTGGTTCGGTGCCGCAGGGCCAGGTGCAGGCCGCGCGCGCGCTCGGCCTGTCGCCCTGGCAGGTGTTGTGCCACGTAGTGGCGCCGCAGGCGATGACGATCTTCGTGCGGCCGTGGGGCAACCTGATGATCCAGTTGCTCAAGGCGACCTCGCTGGTGTCCCTGATCACCATCGCCGACCTCACCTTCCGCGCCTACCAGATGCATCAGCTGTCGATGCGCACCCTGCACATCTTCGGTTCGGTGCTGCTCCTGTATTTCCTGATGGCGCAATCCATAGCGCTGGCGACCCATCTGGCGGACCGGCACTGCGGCCGCTGGCGCCGGCACGGAGCGGCGCGATGAGCGGCGCCTGGGACTGGGCGTTCGCGGCGTCGATCCTGCCAAAGCTCATCGCCGCGACCGGCTATTCGGTGCTGGCGACGGTGCTCGCTTTCGCCGGCGCGCTTCTCCTGGGGCTGCCGCTGGCGCTCGCGCGCGATGCCACGAGCCGCCCGCTGCGCGTCGCCAGCGGCGCATTGGTCGAATTGGTGCGCAGCACACCGATCCTGATCCAGGTGTATTTCCTGTATTTTTTCCTGCCAACGCTGGGCATCGTCCTGCCGGCCTTGACCGTGGGGGTGATCGCGCTGGCGGGGCACTATGCCACCTATGTGTCGGAGGCCTATCGCGCCGGCCTGGCCAGCGTCACCCGCGGGCAGCGCGAAGCCGCCGCCGCGCTCGGCTTGGAGCGGCGTGACGCTTTCGTAAGCGTGATCCTGCCGCAGGCTATTCCCCCCATCGTGCCGGCGCTGGGCAACCACCTGATCGCCATGTTCAAGGAAACACCGCTCCTGTCGGCGATCGCCATCGTCGAGTTGCTTCAAACGGCGAAATTGATCGGCTCGGAGACCTTTCGCTATAACGAGCCGATCACCATCGTCGGCCTGATCTTTCTCGTCCTGAGCCTGGCCAGCGCGGCGCTGCTGCGGCGAATCGAGAAACGGGTCAATCGCTGGCGCTGACTGTGGCGCCCGGCTGGCCGAAGCGGCGAATGTTGCGCACCCTGGCAGCGACGAACCTTGCGCACCCTGGCAGCGCAACACCGTCGGCGGGCGTCAACCCTGCAAGCGTGCGACCACCGCGCTCGCCGCAGCAATTCCCTCGGCGGTGGCATGCGTCAACAGGCCGCCGCAGCCGGAACGCACTGCGCCGGCCGCATACACGTGCGCCATGGCGGTGTGCATATTGGCGTCAGTCAGGAGAAACCCGCGCGGGTCGCGCAGGACTGCGGCCGGCACGAATTCGCATACCGCTTCGAGGCCGACATAGGCGAAAAATCCGCCACATTGCAGCTCGCGCGGCGCCGCGCCGGGGTCGACGTGCGAGCGCAGCCGCACGCCCTCCACGCCACCGTCGCCCAACACCGCCTCGACCCGCGTTTCAAGATGGATCGTCACGTTCGCATGGGCAGCGAGTTGGTCCACCAGATGCGGCCGTGCGCTGAACTTCGCGCCGCGGTGCACCAGGTGAACCTGGCGCACGTAGGTCGCCAGTACGGCCGCCTCCTGCAAGGCCGAATCGCCGCCGCCGACGACCACGACATCCTTGTTCTTGTACATCGGGCCGTCGCAATCCGCGCATTGCGAAACACCACAGTCGGCCAGCGCCATCTCGCCCGGAATCCCGAGGCGCTTGAGCCGGGCGCCGGATGCGATGAGCACGGCGCGTGCGCGGTGTTCGCCCTCGTCGCTCTGCACCACCAGCATGTCGCCATCGGGCTTGAGCGCAGTTGCCGGCGCGTTGACGCTGTGGGCGCCCAGGTCGGACACCTCCATCATCAGTTCCGAGGCGACATCGGCGCCGGAGCCCTGGATGTCGCCATCCAGGTGATTCACGTTCATGATGAGGCCGCCGAAGAATTGCGCCTCGACGGTGGCCGTCGCCAGGCCGTTCTGCAATGCGTGGCGCGCGGCATTGAGCCCTGTCATGCCGGTGCCGATGACGATGAGGTCGTGAATGTTCGACATGCGTTCGAGCCTTCAATGAGTGGATGACACGACCAGCGAGCGAACGCCGGATCACGACCCCATGTGGTCGAGTTCGGCCAACAGGAAGGGACGGAAAGCGGGGTAGTTCTCGACCATCGGAAAATGTCCCATGCCCTGCATGATGGTCATGCGACAGCCGGGAATCGCCTGCGCCACCGCCTCGGTCATGGCCGGGGTGCAGGAGTAGTCGTACTCGCCGGTGAGAAGCGACACCTTGCACTTTTTGGTGTCGATGCGCTTTATGTCTTCGCGCGCGTCCCAGTCGAAGCTGTAGTAGTGGACGTCGCCGGCATACACGCCCGGGCCGCCCTGCGCGTAGTACCACCAGTTCTCGCGCTTGTTGGCCTCCGGCGAAGACGGCGCGCACAGGCCCATGGTGTAGCTGGCGCAAAGTTCGCCGCCGTGTACCGCGGGATGGTGCAGCAGATCGTTGTAGCGGCCCGGCGCATGCGCGGTCGCTTCGAGCCCGACGATGCCGGTCAATTCGTCCTGGAAATCGGCCGCCATCTTGAGCGTGATGGCGCCGGCCATCGAGCACCCCATCAGCACCGGGCGCTCAAGTTCGAGCGTGCGCCATAGCGCGCGGATGATGGAGGCGTAGCTCCTGGTTGTGAGCTTGTATTTCTTGAGCCACCATTCTTCCGGCGGCGACGAGCGGCCGTGGTACGGCATGTCGAAGGCGATGACGCGAAAACGCCGCGTGATCGCCGGGTCGTTCAACACATGGCGCCATTGGCGGCTGTCGGCGCCGGCAGTGTGCATGCAAAGGAGCGGTCTGCCCTGCCCGGCCTCTTCGTAGAAGATGCGGTAGCGGCTGTCGCCATCGGCAACCTGGACGTAGCGGCCGACAATCGGTTCGGGTTGGACCATCATCGAATCCGCATCAGGTTCATCATGCGGTGCAGGGCGCGCGCGTTCTGCATTGCGACCAAGCCGTCGCCTTCAAGAACGAATTCCGGCACCCGCATCAGCATGGCGAAAAAGTCGTGGTAGAGCGGCGGCGGGTTCGGGCTCACGAACAGGTTCCACACCGCCATCGGCGCGCGAAAACCAAAACGGGCGCGGGAATCCACCCTGGGCGCCGGCTTGATCTCGGCCACCTTGCCCTGCTCGACCGAGACCACGTAGCGGGTCTCGCCGAAGCCGAGCGAAAACGAGGTGGAAAACCAGTCGCCGATCACCGCCATTTCGGGGTCGGCATTGACGCGGTCGCGGAAGCCTTCCATCCACGCCATGTCGGGAAATGCCCGCATTTTCTCCTCCCGCAGTTGCCCGCCATCGTCGATGCGGGTGGTTCAGAACCAGCCTCAGCGCTTGAGGCGGTTCAATCCGCCCGACCTATCGGTCTTCCAGCCACTTGATGATGGGCGCCCACTGATCGAGGTCCTGCTGGATGCGGCCGGGCGCGATGTCGAACAGCGTCAGGCCGCGCGCGGCCAGCTGCACGTAGTTCTGGGTATTGCGGATGTAACCCAGCACCGGCAGGCCGAGCCCGTCAAGGAAGCGCTGCAGTTCATCATAGGAACGGGTGCGGGTATCGACGCGCATGCCGACCACGCCGATCAGGGCGTCGCTTTTTCTCACCGCGCGGTCTTCGGCCAAGGCGGCGAGGAAATGCTTGGTGGCAAGAATGTCGAGCATCGAAGCCTGTAGCGGCACGATCACCCGGTGCGCCGGGGCGATCACCTGTTCGAGCAATTTCTCGCTAATCGCGGCCGGGGTATCGAGCACGATGTGGGTGGCATCCCTGGGCGGCTTGGCGGCGCGGCCGCGTTCGATATCCCACGAACGAATCGGCGCGCATTGCGCCGGGCGCAGCTTCAGCCACTCGCGCGCGGACTGTTGACGGTCCACGTCGCCCAGCATCACCGCATGCCCGCGGCTGGCGTAGTAGCCCGCCAGATTGGTGGCCAGGGTGGACTTGCCGACCCCGCCCTTGGGATTCATCACGACCGTCACATTTGCCATACTCGTCCCCTGTATGCCGCAGCGCGATAAAATCCCAGTTTAGCAGGGAAGCCGGACGCTCCATTCGCCTCCGAGGCCCGCAACAGGAAGCGCTCCAACATGATCCGCCTGCAATCCCTAAGCCTCCAGCGAGGCGTGAAACCGCTGTTCGAAAAAGCCGACGTCACCTTGAATCCAGGCGAGCATGTCGGCTTGATCGGCGCCAACGGCACCGGCAAGTCGACGCTCTTCGCGATGTTCCAGGGCGCGCTGCATCCGGATGGAGGCACGATCGAGATTCCGCCCAAATGGCGCATGGCCCATGTGGCGCAGGAAACCCCGGCGCTCGACCGCCCGGCACTCGAATACGTGATCGATGGCGACACCGCCCTGCGCGCGCTCGAGGCCGAACTCGAAGCGCTCGAAGCCCAGGACGAGGCGCATGACGACCATGCCCACGGCAACCGGATTGCCGAACTGCATGGCCTCATGGCCGACGCCGATGCCTACACGGTGCGCTCGCGCGCTGAGCAGTTGTTGAACGGTCTGGGCTTCAGCGCCGCGCAGATGAACGAGGCGGTGGCGCACTTCTCGGGCGGCTGGCGCATGCGGCTGAACCTGGCGCAGGCGCTGATGTGCCCCTCCGAGCTCTTGCTGCTCGATGAACCCACCAACCACTTGGACTTGGACGCCATCCTCTGGCTCGAGGACTGGTTGAAGCGCTACCCCGGCACCCTCATCATCATCTCCCACGACCGCGATTTTCTCGACGGCGTGGTGGGCGTGATCGTGCACATCGACCAGAAGAAGCTGAAACGCTACGGCGGCACCTACTCGCAGTTCGAGACCACGCGCGCCATGGCCCTGTCTCTCGATGCCGCCACCTTCGCCAAGCAGCAACGCGAGCGCGACCATTTGCAGTCCTTCATCGACCGCTTCAAGGCCAAGGCATCGAAGGCCAAGCAGGCGCAAAGCCGCATGAAGATGCTGGCCAAGATGGAAGATCTGGCGCCGGTACATGCCTCCTCGCCCTTCTCGTTCGAGTTCCGCGAGCCCTTGGCCACCCCCAACCCGTTGCTGGTGATGGAAGACGGCTTTGCCGGCTACACGCAAGACGATGACAGCAAGAAGGCGATCGTCTCCAACATCAAGTTCTCTCTCACGCAGGACCAGCGCATCGGCCTCCTGGGCGTCAACGGCGCCGGCAAGTCCACGCTCATCAAGACCATCGCCGGCGAATTGCCGCTGGTTGCCGGCGTGGCGCGCTTCGGCAAGGGTCTGGTGATCGGCTACTTCGCCCAGCACCAGGTGGAAATGCTGCGCCATGACGAGTCGCCCCTGTGGCACATGGTGAAGCTGGCGCCCACGGTGCGCGAGCAGGAACTGCGCAACTTTCTTGGCGGCTTCAACTTCCCCGGCGAAATGGTCACTGCGAGCATCCGGCCCTTTTCCGGCGGCGAAAAGGCGCGTCTGGCGCTGGCGCTGATTGCCTGGCAGCGCCCCAACCTGCTGCTGCTCGATGAACCCACCAACCACCTCGACCTCGAAACCCGCGAGGCGTTGACGGTGGCGCTGGCGCAGTTCGAAGGCACGCTGGTGTTGGTCTCGCACGACCGCCACTTGCTGCGCGCCACCACCGACGAATTCATGATCGTCGCCGACGGCGCCTTGAACCCCTTCGACGGCGACCTCGACGACTACCGTGACTGGCTTTTCAAGACACGGCTGGGAAAAGTCGAGGCCAAGCCTGCCAAGGGTGAAGCCAAGCCCGCCAAGGGCAATACGCGCGCCCCGCGTAACGAAGCCCATGCCGCCGAAGCACCACCCAAGGCGACGGCGCCGACCGTAGCCGCCGCCGCGACAGCGCCGCTCACCGGCGCCGCGCGTCAGGAGCAAAAGCGCGCCGACGCGCAGGAACGCCAGCGCCGCGCCAACGTTGCCAGGCCGCTTGAGACGCGTATCAAGCGCCTCGAAGAACAGATCGCCAAGCTCTCCGGGCGCAAGAACGAGATCGACAAGCAGCTTGCCGGAACCGCCATCTACGAAGAGGCGCAGAAGGAGGCACTCAAGGCGCTCATGCAGGACCAGGCCTATGTGGCCAAGGAACTCGCACAGGTCGAACAGGAATGGCTGGAGAAGCAGGCGGAGCTGGAGGCCTTGCAGGCAGCGTAGCGCACCGACCGGCGAGTCATCGGTCCGGAAAGATTCTCTTCGCCTTCAGGGCAGGCTTGCCGACCTTGGCCGTCAGTTCCAGGCCACCGGGTTTGAAAGGCCCGGGCAATTGCTTCAAGACGTTCGCCACACACTTGCCAACCACGGCTGTTGGTCACGCGGCAGGCCGGCGGGACGATAGTAGTGATGCAGTTCGGTGAAGCCCGCGTGCATCATGTAGCCGCGCCATGCGTCGAGATCGTGGTACGCACCGTAACGCCCGCGGTTCCAGCCTTCGCTGTTGTCACCGCGTGGAATCGAGGCGAACAGCACACCGCGGGGCTTCAAGGTCGCCTGCAGTTCGCGCAGCACGCGCGGGAGTTCGACACTTGGCACATGGAAGAGCGACGCGTTGGCGTAGACGCCGTCGAAATGCTTGGCCGGCAGGTCGAGCGCAAGGAAATCCTGCTGCAAGACAGCGCAGCCGCTGGCGGCACGCGCCATGGCGGCGAACTGCGCCGAGCCATCCAGCCCGACGCCCTCATGACCGAGCGCGGCGAATGCTTTCAGGTCACGCCCCGGGCCGCAGCCGAAATCGAGAATGCGCCAGGGTTTCGGCGTCTCGATGGCGTCGAGCAGCGCGGCGATGTTCTGTGTGACGTCGTGGTCGGCGGTGCCGGCTCGAAAATCCTCGGCGCGCTGGTTGTAATGGTCCAGCGTCCGCACGGAAATGTCGCGCAGCGCCGCCGCGTCGAGCAGCGCTGCGTCGCGCGGCGCTGCATCTGCTGCTGCGCGATCTGCGTCCGCCACTACTTGCGGCTCTTGCCGGCGCCCTTGGAAATGCCTTCGGACATGCCGATCAAGACGCCGCTGACGATCGCGGTGTAGCTGTCCATCATGGCTTGCGCGGCCTTGATCGAGGAGGCGCGGCTGTCGCGGATGGCTTTTTGCGCTTGCGCCATCACTTGTTCGACGGTTTGGTTCGCCTGCATGCCGGTGGCGGTGCCCTGCATCTTCATGGCGGACAGCACATGCTCCCACGGGCCTTTCATCTGGCCGGAGACCGACTCGGCCGCCTTGGTCACGGTGGCGAAAAAAGTGTCTTCCATTTTTTCAAGATTGGCCAGCGCCGACTTCATCTGCGTCTGCTGCACGCCCACGCCTTGCGAGACGAACTGTTCCAGTGCCTTGCGGTTGGCTTCGACCGCTTGCAGCAGCGCTGCGTCCATGCCGGCGAAGGCGTTGGTCAGCATGGCCTCGACATCGACGGCCGGCGCGGTGTTCTGCGCCGCGCCCATGGAGGCGGCCTGGGTCACGCTCTTGATCACGCTTTTGATGTTGGTCAGCGTCAATTCCCGCCCCTGCAGGGCCTTCAGCGTTGCGTCGCCCACCGCCTGGCGAAGCGTCTCGCCCTGACGCGTGCCTGCTTCGGAAAACATCTTGATCATCGCTTCGTGGTCGATGCCGGACTTGATCATGGCGGGACTCCTGGTTGGGTGGTTGAAGGATCGCAGTGCGAGTGGCGGCCGGGGACAGGCGGTCGCAATGGCCAAACCTTACTCCGTTTTCCATGTCTGCGAGGAGATTGGCGCGCCGGTCTCCCGCTTGACAACGAAGAACGGGTATTTGACAATCCCGTTGTTGAATTCTTCAACAACAAATGAGGACGACGTTCGATGAGCACGGTCAACTTCAGCGTTCCCGAAGAGGTCAGGCTGGCATTCAACGAAGCCTTCGAAGGCCGCAACAAGAGCGCGATCATCGCCGCACTTATGCGCGAAGCCGTGGAGCGCGACTTGCGGCGCCGCAAGGCCGAAGAGGCGTTCCTGCGGATCGCCAAGCGGCGGCGCCACGCCCCGGTCGTCACTGAGAGCCAAGTGCGCGCCGCGCGGATCAAAGGCAGGCCGTGATCCTGGTTGTCGACGCCAGTGTCGCCGTCAAATGGTTCCTGGCGTCGCACCCCGCCGAAGACGATGCGGATCGCGCGCTGAGAATTCTCGAAGGCGCCGTCAATGGGCGGCACACCCTGGTCGCGCCGCCGCACTTCTTCTCTGAAGTCGCGGCAGTGCTGGCGCGCGAAAAGCCGCGGGAAGCCTTGCGGGATCTAGCGGATCTTCTCGATCTCGAATTCAGCCGGGTCGACGATCGGGAGGTTTATGCAAAGGCTGTCGAACTTGCGATGCGGCATGACCATCACGTATTCGACACGCTGTATCACGCCGCCGCACTGCTCACGCCGGGCGCCACGCTGGTCACCGCGGACAGGCGCTATTTCTCCAAGGTCAAGGTCGAGGGACGGATTGCGATGCTCCACGAAATCGCACTTTGATCAGGCCATCTGCCACGACACAGTGAGACGACACCTGCTTCAGACTTCAATCCCCTGCGAATGCAGGTAGTCGTCGTAGTTGCCGTGGAAGTCGACGATGACTCCGCCTTCCTTGATCTCGATGACGCGGTTAGCCAGCGCGCCGACGAACTCGCGGTCGTGCGAGACGAAGATCAGCGTGCCGGGGTACTTTTCCAGGCCGATCTGCAACGATTCGATCGACTCCATGTCCATGTGGTTGGTCGGTTCGTCCATCAGCATTACGTTGGGGGTGGTGAGCATGAGCTTGCCATAGAGCATGCGGTTCTTCTCGCCGCCGGACAAGACCTTGACGGACTTCTTGCCATCGTCGCCGGTGAAGAGCAGGCGGCCCAGGGTGGCGCGCACGATCTGGTCGTCGTCGTCGGGCCCTTTCCAGTAGCTCATCCAGGTGGCTAAGTCCATGTCCTTGTCGAACTCGGCCTGCGGGTCTTGCGGCATGTATCCCACTTTGGCATTCTCGGACCACTTGAGGCTGCCGGTGGTCAGTGCGAGGTCGCCGGCCAGGCAGCGCAGGAGCGTGGTCTTGCCGACCCCATTGGCGCCGATGATGGCCACGCGTTCGGCGGCGTCGATGGAGAAGCCCGCTTTCTTCAAGGTTGGCGCCGGGGCGCCCGGATAGGTGAACGACAGGTTTTCGACGACCAGCGCCTGGCGGTAGAGCTTTTTCCCTTCCTCGAAGCGGATGTAGGGGTTCTGGCGCGAAGACGGCTTCATGTCCTCGACCTTGATCTTCTCGATCTGCTTGGCGCGCGAGGTGGCCTGGCGCGCCTTGGACTTGTTGGCCGAGAAGCGGCGCACGAACTCCTGCAGTTCGACAATGCGGTCCTTTGTCTTCGCGTTGGCCGCCGATATCAGCGCGCGCGCCTGGGTGGAAGCAAGCATGAAATCGTCGTAATTGCCGGGATAGAGCCTGATCTGGTTGTAGTCCAGATCGGCCATGTGGGTGCACACCTGGTTCAGGAAATGGCGATCATGGCTGATGATGATCATGGTGCTGTCGTAGGCGTTGAGAACTTCCTCAAGCCAGCGGATCGAGTTGATGTCCAGATTGTTGGTGGGTTCGTCGAGAAGCAGCACGTCGGGTTTGGAGAAAAGAGCCTGGGCCAGCAGCACGCGCAGCTTCCAGCCCGGCGCCACCTCGCGCATCGGGCCGTCGTGGAAGCTTTCCACGACACCGGCGCCGGAGAGCAGGCTGGCGGCTCGCGCTTGCGCGTCATAGCCGCCGTATTCGGCGTACTTGGCTTCCAGCTCGGCGGCATGCATATAGTCATCGTCGCTGGCATCGGCCTTGGCGTAGATGGCGTCGCGCTCGGTCATCGCTGCCCACATCTCCACGTGGCCCTGCATCACCACGTCGAGCACCCGTTCTTCCTCGAAGGCGAACTGGTCCTGCTTCAATTTGCCCAGCCGCACCCCGGGCGCCAGCATCACCTCGCCGGTGCCCTGTTCAAGATCGCCGCCGAGGATTTTCATGAAGGTGGATTTGCCGCTGCCGTTGGCGCCGATCAGGCCGTAGCGGTTGCCGTCGGCGAACTTGATACTGACATTTTCGAACAGCGGTTTGGCGCCGAACTGGATGCTGATATTGGCCGTGGAAAGCATGATGGAACCCGATACTCTTGAAAACCGAAAACTGGAAACAGCCAACGCGGACTGCGGGCGGATTGACGAACGGCAGCGCCGCCGCCGGCCGGTGCTGCCCTAACCGTCGGCGGCGGCAGGCGGCGGTTTGACTCCGGCACCATCCGGCGCCGCAGCCTTGGCGCCGTTGCCATCCGGCGGCAGGGTTTTCGAACCCTCGCCGATGGCGCGCTGCATGAGAACGCTGTCAACCCAGCTGCCGAACTTGAAGCCGACCGCCTTCAGGGTGCCGGTGCGCTTGAAGCCACACGCCAGATGCAGCTGGATCGAGGCCTTGTTGTCGGAGTCGCCGATCACCGCGATGAGCTGGCGGCAACCGATCTTCTCGCAAGCCTCGACCAGTGCGCCGAGCAACAACTTGCCGATACTGCGGCCGGCGTGGTCCTTGTGGATGTAAACCGAATCTTCGAGCGCAAAGCGGTAGGCCGGCCGGGTCCGATACAGGCTGGCGTAGGCATAGCCGACCACACGACCGTCCATTTCCGCTGCCAGGTAGGGAAACTTGCGTCCGATGATGTCGGCCCGGCGCTTGCCCATTTCGGCGACCGAGGGCGCCATCAGTTCGAACGAGGCCAGCCCGTTCAAGACATGATGGCCGTAAATTTCAGCGATGGCGGCGATATCGCCGGCCTTGGAAGGACGGACAAGGATTTTCGTTGCTTTGGAATCTGTGTTCATCGATCGTCGTGCACGGCGCGGACCATGGTCCCGCCGCCACGCCTTAACCCTGCCCCAGCCCCATCGCTTCGCGCACGTCGCGCATGGTCTCTTCGGCCAGGCGCGTGGCCTTCCGGCGCCCGTCTTCCAGGATGTCGTTAACCAGCGCCGGGGTATCGATGTACTTCTGCGCGCGTTCATGCATGGGCCCCTGCTCGTGCAGCACCGCGTCGATCACCGGCTGTTTGCATTCGAGACAGCCGATGCCGGCGCTGGTGCAACCCTGGCGCGCCCAGGCGCGGGTGGCGTCGTCGGAATACACCTCGTGCAGAGCCCAGACCGGACACTTCGCCGGGTCGCCAGGATCGGTGCGGCGGATGCGCGCCGGGTCGGTCGGCATGGTGCGAATTTTCTTCTCGACCGATTTGGAATCCTCGCGCAGCGCGATGGTGTTG
>JAYVST010000686.1:0-3645 GCA_043775255.1 Burkholderiales bacterium | reverse complement strand
GGACGCCGACGTGCTCGGGCTGTCGATCCTGTCGGGCGCGGTCTATCCGTTGACTAAGCGGGTCAAGGAGGCGTTGGTCGCGCAACAGCTCGACGATGTCCTGCTGGTGGTCGGCGGCATCGTCCCGGTGGAGGTGCGCGCGCCGCTGGCCGAACTGGGCGTGACCGGCATTTTCGGCCCTGGCAGTACGCTCACCGATGTGATCGCCTATATCCGGGACAACGTCCCGCAGGAACGCGCGCTCTAGCACGCTGTCACGGCAACTGGCGCAGAAAGGACATCATGCAAGGCAGGAATGTATACGTGCGCGAGGTGGGGTTTCACGCGTTCGGGCGTCATCCGGAAAAATCCCTCAAGCAGATCGCTGCGACCGCTGCGACCGCCGCGCTCCTGCGCGAAGGCATGGCGCTGCGTCTCGCTCAGCTGCCGCGCGAAGGTGGACGGGTCGGTTGCGCCTGTATGGCTGCAGACCTCGCATGATCGTCCCCGACCACCTGCACGCCAGTGCGCGCCTGCACGGGCCGCGGCCGCTGGCGATCTGCGGCGACGAGGTGCGCACCTATGCCGAGATCGAGGAGCGCACCAACCGTCTGGCCAATGCGCTGCTGGCGACCGGCCTCGCGCCGGGCGACCGCGTCGGCACCTGGCTTGAAAATTCGGTGCGCTGCATCGAACTCGATTTCGCGCTCGCCAAGGCCGGGCTGGTGCGGGTATCGCTCAACCCGCGCCTGACCGCGCGCGAGGCCGAGTTCATCCTGATCGACGCCGACGCGAAGGCATTCTTCCATGACGCGTCGTTCGACGCCGGCGTCGCGGAGTTGCGGGCGCAGGTGGGTACGCTGCAGGTGATCGTGCGCATCGATGCGGTGCGGGCCGACTACGAGGCCTTCATGGCGCGGGGCGCGGCATCCGCGCCGGGCGTGCAATTCGATGCCGAGCAGATCTATTGCCTGTTCTACACCTCCGGCACCACCGGGCGGCCCAAGGGCGTGATGCTGTCGCATCGCGCCATCCTGCAGGTGTCCTACAACCTGTGCATGGAAACCGGCCCGTGGCAGACCGGTGAAAAGATACTGCTGATGCAGCCGATGAGCCACGGCGCCGGCTTCTTCGCGCTGCCCTATGTGTTCAAGGGCGGCACCTGCGTAATCATGGCGCAGTTCGACCCGGCCGAGGTGCTGCGCTTAGCCGCGCTGCACGAGATCGAGACCATCAAGCTGATCCCGACCATGCTGCAGCGGATCCTGCGCGTGCCGGAGGTGGAAAAGGTCAGGCTGCCGCATCTGCGCGCACTGATCTACGGGGCCAGCCCCATGCCCAACGAGCCGCTGCGCCGGGCCATCGAGGTGTTTGGGCCCGGCAAGCTGATCCAGATCTATGGCCAGAGCGAATGCCCGGTGACGCTCACGATTCTGCCGGCCGACGAGCACCGCCTCGACAATCCGCACCCCGAACGCCTCACCGCGGCCGGGCGGGCCTGGACCGGCGTGGAAATCCGCATCGAGGACGACGCCGGCAACGCCTTGCCCGACGGCGCCATCGGCGAGGTGGTGCTGCGCGGCTCGCACATGATGAGCGGCTACTGGAAGCGGCCCGATCTGTCCGCCGAAACCGTGCGCGATGGCTGGCTGCACACCAAGGACATGGGCATGCGCGATGCCGCCGGCATGGTCTATCTGCTCGGGCGCAAGGACGAGATGATCATCAGCGGCGGTTACAACATCGCCCCGCGCGAGATCGAGGATGTGCTGTATCAACACGCGGCGGTGCAGGAGGCCGCGGTGGTCGGCGAAGCCGACGCCGAATGGGGCCAGGCGGTGGTGGCGTATATCGCGCTGCGGGATGCGGCAGCGGATCTCGGCGCTATTCTCGGGCAGGCGAAAGCGGCGCTCGGATTCAAGCGGCCCAAGCGGCTCTATGTGCTGGCCGAGCTGCCGAAGAATGCGGCAGGCAAAATCCAGAAATCGGCGCTCAAGCCGGCGCTTGCCCTGCGCAGCAGCGATGACATGGGGGAGAACAAGACATGATTTCAGAGGTGGCCCGGACCCTCGATGCGATCGCCTGGCGCAAGCTGTCCGCACCCGCGCAGGAAAAGCTGCGCCACTGCTTGATCGCCAATTATTCCGTCGCCATTGCCGGCCTGCCGCATGTGCGCCTGCCGGAGCCGCCCGCCGGCGCGTCAGGGCATCTGCTTTTTTCCGGCCGGCGCACCGCGAGTGCGCGCGAGGCCGCGTTCTGGAATGCCGCAGTGATGCACGCGCGCACGCAGGATGATTTCCATCCTATCGGCAACCTGCATGCCGCCACCGTGCTGATCCCGGCGGCGCAGGCGGCTGCCGAGAGCGCGGATGCCTCGGGCGAACGGTTTCTCGATGCGATCGTCGCCGGCTATGCCGCGGCTGCGGGATTGTCCTGCGCCTTCTCCGCACGCACCACGCCCAAGGGCCTGCGTTCCACCGGCCTGTATTCCGCCTTTGCCGCCACCACGGCGGCCGCGCGCGTGGCCGGGCTGGATGCGGCCGGGCTGGGCAATGCGCTGGCGCTGTCGGCCTCGGTCGCCACCGGCCTCACCCAGTGTTGGGTCGACGGCAGCGACGAATGGCAACTGCACGTGGCGCAGGCGGCGTCGAACGGACTCATGGCGGTGGACCTGACGCGCGCCGGGGTGCGCGGCGGCGAACACGCGCTCGACGGCAAGGCCGGCTTCTACCACGCCCATGCCGGCGTGGTGCCGGTGTTCGCCGAGATCGAAAAGGACTTCGACGCGGACCGCGCAATACTCGACACGGTGATGAAGCGCTATCCGGTCAGCGGCATCTGCCAGCCGATCGTGCGCCTGTCCGAGCGCATCGCCGCCGCGCACAAGTTTCGCGCGGGCGAGATCGCCACGGTCGGCATCGCGATGAATCCGTTTGAGATGGGCTATCCCGGCACGCTCAATCGCGGGCCGGTGTTCCGCTCGTTTTCCGATGTGCTCATGAGCGCGGCGTTTTGCTCGGCGTCGGTGCTCGCCTGTGGGCGCTTCGATTTCGCCGACCTGTTCCGCACCCCGCATGCCGAACGTGAGCGCCTGATCGCTGCCACCGAGGTGCGTGGCGATTCCTCGCTGCCGACGCTCAGTTGCCGCATTGAACTCACGCTGGCCGATGGCCGGCTGGTCAGCGACACGCTGCTCGATGGCGGGCGCGAACTGGCGCTCGACGCGGGTACGATCGACGAATGGGCGCTCGCGCTGTGGCAGGAGGCGGGGCGCAGCCCGGCGCAATACCAGGCGTTTCGCGCCGCCGTGGACGGCCTCGCGCAGGGCACGACAAGCGGCTTCCTGGCGACGCTGCTGCCTTGAAATCGGGACCTCGGTCGCAAAAACTCAAGGACGAAGCAGGATGGGCGCGATGAGAACCGAGACGGTGCGGATCATTCCGGTTTTGGCGTCAGCAGCATGAAAGCGACTGCGCCGCAAGCGGAAGTGGCCGAATTCGGCGACATCACGCGCAAGTTCGCCGCCGCCCTCGACGAGTGGACGGTGGACGATGCCGCGGTGCTGGCGGCGGCGCTGGAAAACGCGATCGTTCCGGCGCTGGCCGCGCAGCTGGTCGAAGCTGCACGCCTCGGCGGCGCGGCGGACCTGGTAGTTCTGGCACGCCT
>JAYVST010000685.1:0-2789 GCA_043775255.1 Burkholderiales bacterium | reverse complement strand
CCTGGAGCGCGAAGGCGTAGTGTTTCGCCTCGGCGTCGGCGCCCTGGCGGTGGCGCGGCAGGGTGACGGCGTGGCGGTTTCATACGATTGCGAGCAGCGTCGCGAAGAGATCCGCGGCACTCATCTGCTCCTGGCCACCGGCCGCATTCCCAATACCGCCGACCTCGGGCTCGAGCATGCCGGCGTTGCCACAGACGCGCGCGGCTTCATCATTGTCGACGACGCTCTGCGCACCGGCGTGCCCGGCATCTGGGCGCTGGGCGACGCCAACGGCTGCGGCGCTTTCACCCATACGTCGTGGAACGACTACGAGATCGTCGCCGCCAACCTGCTCGACGGCGCGTCACGCAACGTGTCGGAGCGCATTCCGGCCTACGCGCTGTTCATCGACCCGCCGCTCGGCCGTGTGGGCATGAGCGAGCGCGAGGTGCGCGCCGCCTATGCGACCAACGGCCGGCGTGCCTTGATGGCCAAAATGCCGATGGCGCGCGTGGGCCGCGCACGCGAACGCGGCGAGACCCAGGGTTTCATGAAGATACTGGTGGACGCCGACAGCAAGAAAATCCTCGGTGCCGCGTTCCTCGGTATCGAGGGCGACGAAGCGATCCATTCGATCATCGACCTGATGGTGGCCGATGCGCCCTACACCACCATCGGCCGGGCGATGCATATCCACCCGACGGTGAGCGAATTGATTCCGACCCTGCTGGAGCAGTTGAACCCGCTCGACTGATCCGGCCCCGTCTGGAGGGGTAGGGGTTGACGTCGCGCGCTTGACGCGCGGCGCCGGGCTTCAAGCGTGCGGCCGGCAGTCAAAACACGGTATTCAAAACTCGGTATGCAGACGTACCGTGCCCACATTGACTGGCCCACGATCGGCGTTGTAGGCCGGATTGCGAATGTGCTGCCAGTCGAACGAGACCCAGAAGTTGCGCGCGACGCCGATGCTGTAGAAGGCCTCCAGCACGGTTTCTGCTCGGTAATTGATGCGGCCATCGCCGATGAAGAAACCCAGGCCGCCGGCGGCGAGGTAGTTGCGCCGCTCGCTCGACAGGCCATTGCGCGCGAAGGCAATGCCCAGGGTGTCCGCGGCGCGGCCCCAGGCGCCGCCCTTCAGCAGGACGCCGCCCGAGGCGGAGCGGTCGATCTCGGTGAAGGCGTAGGTTTCGGTCTTGCCGTCGGACCACATGGCACGCGCGAACAATCCGATGGCGTCGGTGACCGCTTGTTCCGCATTGATGCCGATGCCGACGCGCGCATTGCGGCCGTTGCGCACGCGGTTGATGTCGGGCGCCGTCGCGGTGGCGGCGCCGAGATCGAGTGCATCGGTGAAGCGCGACATGGTGGCGACGTTGCGGTAGGCCATGAGGCGCAGCTTGCCGGGTTGGCCGGCCAGGGAGTGGGAATGCTCGATCTCGATCTGGTCGCCGTAGTTGCGCAAGAGGGCAGGATCCAAGCGCAGCTGGTTGGGCAGGCGCGGCTGGGCGAAGCGCCCGAAGCGGAGCGCCCAGTCGTCGTGGAAGTATTCGAGTGCGACACCGTTCGAATAGCCGCGCGCATCGGCCGCGTAGTCGTAGGCGCCGTGGGTCATCAGCGCCCAGTTGAGAAACTGGGTGCGCGCGTCGTGACTGTAGGCGTTGTCGTCGAACAGGTCGAGCACCGAGAGGTTGCCCAGGGTCAGCACCAGGCGGCGTCGGTCGGCGAGCTGGTTGGCGTCCGATTCCACCTTCTCGCTGCTGCCGCCGAAGCCCCAGGTCTGGCGCAGGAACAGCCGCGCCCGGTACAAGGTGGGATTGGGGCCGGCCGTGCGCGCGATCTCGCCGTTGGTGAAGCCGCCCAGGCCGGTCAACCCGGACAGCGGCACGCCCTGCGCGACCTCGGGGTTGAAGTACAGCTCGCCGCCCGACCAGGGCCGCACGCCCAAGGCGGCCGAGGCGGTGAAGGAGTAGCTCTTTTCGCGGTCGGAACGAAGACTGTTGGCGCCGGAATACGGCGCGTCGAACGCGCCCTTCTGCTGCCACACATAGGTGGCCTGGAACTTCGCGTTCCACCGCTCTTCGTCCTGCGCCTGCGCCTGCACGGCGCTTGCCCGAGGCAGCAGCAAAGCGGCGAGAACACTCGTCAATACGCCGGCAGTGCGCAACAACATCATCGACCTTCCCCGAAACAACCGGCGAGGTTAGCCGCAGCCTTCGTGTCAGTCAAATGAAGATTTCATGACAGGCTGTGCAGCGTCAGCCGAGCGCCAGTTTCACCAGCAGCCCCACCAGCGCACAGGCGCCGATCACGTGCATGACATTGCGCTTGTATTGGAACAGCGCCACGGCGGCGGCAATGGCGATCAGCGCCGAAATCCAGTCGAACCTGCCGGCAAAGCCCGCCGGCCACAGCACGTGGTAGCCGAAGAACATGGCCAGGTTCACAATGACCCCCACCACGGCCGCAGTGATCGCCGCCAGGGGCGCGGTGAACTTGATATTGTCGTGGGTCGACTCCACCAGCGGTCCGCCGCCGAGAATGAACAGGAACGACGGCAGGAAAGTGAACCAGGTGACCACACAGGCGGCCAGCGCGCCTGCCAGGAACAGATGCTCCGGGCCGAACAGTGCCTTCGCATAGCCGCCGACGAAGCCGACAAAGGCCACCACCATGATGAGCGGACCGGGCGTGGTCTCGCCCAGCGCGAGGCCGTCGATCATCTGGGTGGGCGTGAGCCATTGGAAATCGGTTACCGCGCCCTGGTACACGTAGGGCAGCACTGCATAGGCGCCGCCGAAGGTGAGCAAGGC
>JAYVST010000684.1:0-3168 GCA_043775255.1 Burkholderiales bacterium | reverse complement strand
GGCAAGCTCACGGGCCGCGAGAAGCGCGACATCATCGAATGGCTGGCCGAGGGTGTGGGCGGACGCAAGCCGGTGGCGGTGACGATATCGGGCGACAGCGTGGACGAACAGGCCGACCTGGCCGCCTTCGCCGCGGCGGCGGGCGCGCAATGGTTGATCTTGCAACCGCCGCGTGACCGCACGCGCGAGGAAGCCTGGTATTTCGATTTCTTCGCCGAGGTGATGGCGCGCACGAACCTGCCGTGTGCGATCCAGAACGCACCCGAGTATCTCGGGGTGGGGCTGGCGCCCGCATCGATCGCGCGTCTGGCCAGGCTGCGCGCGAATTTTGTCCTGCTCAAGGGTGAGGGCCCGGCGGTTCGCATGCGCGAAGTGATCGAGGCCAATCCCGGCATGGCGGTTTTCAACGGGCGTGGCGGCCTTGAACTGCTCGAAAACCTTGCGGCCGGATGCGCCGGGATGGTCATCGGCGTCGACAGTTTCGACTGGCAGGCGCGTGCATTCGATGCCTTCGTCAACGGCCGGCATGAAGCGGCGCAACTGTGCTACCGCACGCTGCTGCCGGGCGTCGTGTTCATGATGCAGTCCATCGACCACCTGATCTGCTACGGCAAACGTATTGCCGCATTGCGCTTGGGGCTAGCCGTGCATGAGCGTGCTCCGGCGCTGGCGCCGACGCCGTTCGGAATAGCATGCGTGGAGCGTTTCGCTTTCGATCTCGGCAGTTTGTCCTGATGCTGCATGATGCCGGCGCGCCGGCGCCCACCACCGATGCGGCGAATCCGCTAGAATAATTTTTCGGGTTCGCGTGCCGTCGCGGGGGAGCAACAAGAAAGAACGGCGGCGCGCTGCGGGCCGCGTCTGACAATGCCGGCGTAAGCGCGCGGCGACCGGTGGCGATCACGAGACGGGATGCTCCAAGCGTCGCGCGAAATCATCCAACAAGGGGGAGAGCAAACATGAACAAGGCGGACATGGTCGATCATATCGCGAAGGCGGCCGACATTTCCAAGGCTGCTGCGGGCCGTGCCCTGGAGGCACTGATCGGTGCGGTGCGCACCACGCTCAAGAAGAACGGTAGCGTGACCCTGGTCGGTTTCGGCACCTTCCAGGTGGTCAAACGCAAGCAGCGCACCGGCCGCAACCCGCGCACCAACCAGCCGATCAAGATTCCGGCGGCCAAGGTGCCCAAGTTCAAACCTGGCAAAGCCCTGAAAGATGCGGTAAAATGATAAACTTTGTTGTAACTGGTGCCCGGCGTGCACAAGCGGCACGGCAAGCCAAGGGTGCTTAGCTCAGCTGGTAGAGCGTCGCCCTTACAAGGCGAATGTCGGCGGTTCGATCCCGTCAGCACCCACCAAGAAGCCCTGGCTGCGGCAATGAAGAGATCATGGAGTGGTAGTTCAGTTGGTTAGAATACCGGCCTGTCACGCCGGGGGTCGCGGGTTCGAGTCCCGTCCACTCCGCCAACCCGAAAAAGAGCCGAACGCGAGTTCGGCTTTTTTTTAAAACGCGCAGCCCCGTCCGCAGGGCGCGGTCCAGGCGCAGCAACCTTCAAGGACGGCCGAAAGCATATGTTCGAGTTCATCCGCAGCCACCAGCGCCTGATGCAATTTCTGTTGCTGGTGTTAATCGTCCCGCCTTTCGCGTTTTTCGGCCTGGACGGCTACAAGTCCTTCACGGAAGACAGCGCCGCCTTGGCGCGGGTTGCGGGACATTCGATTTCGCAACAGGAATACGCCCGCGCGCAGGGCGAGCAGCTCGATCGCCAGCGCGAGGTGGCGCGCAATCTCAATATGCCTTTCGATGTGAGCATGTTCGACACGCCCGCGTCACGCGCCGCAGTGCTCGATTCGCTGGTCAACCAGCGTGTGCTCACTACCCATGCGGTCAAGCATGGGGTCGCGGTCACCGATGAGCGCTTGCGCGAGGTGATCATGGCGATACCGGCGGTGCAGGAGGGCGGACAGTTCAGCAAGGAGCGCTATACCCGACTGCTTGCAGCCCAGGGCTTGACGCCCGAGGGGTTCGAGATCCGGCTGCGCCAGGACCTGTCGATGCAGGCGCTCAATACCGGGGTCGGCGAATCGGCGTTCGCGCCGCGCGCGGTGCAGGCGATGGTCGCGCGCGCGCAGTCGGAGGAGCGCGAGGTGCAGGAACTGATCATCAAGTCCGACGCCTACGCCGCCGCCGTCAAGCTTGCGCCCGCGGCCGCTCGCGCCTACTACGACGCCAACCAGAAGGACTTCGTGTTGCCGGCACAGATCACCGCGGAGTACGCGGTGCTCTCGATCGACGCCATCGCCGCCACGCTCAAGGCATCGGATGCGGACCTCAAGGCCTATTACGATCAGAACGCCGCCAAGTACAGGCAGGAAGAACAGCGCGAAGCCAGCCACATCCTCATCAAGTTCGAGGAAAAATCGGACCGCGCAGCCTTGAAGGCCAAAGCGGAAGACTTGCAGAAGCAGGCGCGCGCGCCGGGCGCCGATTTCGCGGCGTTGGCGAAAAAGCATTCGCAGGACCCGGGCTCGGCCGTGCAGGGCGGCGGCCTCGGATCGTTCGGCCGCGGCGCCATGGTCAAGGCTTTCGAAGAGTCGGTGTTCGCGATGAAGCCGGGCGAGGTGAGCAACGTGGTGGAATCCGAATTCGGCTACCACATCATCAAGCTTGCCGGCGTGACGCCCGGCAAGGTGCGGTCCTTAGACGAAGTGCGCCCGGAGATCGAGCGCGAGTTGACCCGGCGCGATGCGCAGAAAAAATTCACCGAGAGCGCCGAAGGATTCACCAATACGGTGTACGAGCAGGCCGACAGCCTCAAGCCTGCCGCCGACAAGTACAAGCTCAAGCTCGAAAAGTCCGTGTCCTTCGCACGCTCGGCCGCGCCCAAGGATCTCAACAATCCGCGTTTGCTCGAACGGCTGTTCTCCGACGACGCTGTCAAGTCGCGCCGCAATAGCGAGGCGATCGAAGTGGCGCCCGGTGTGCTGGTGTCGGCGCGCGTGGCGGATTTCAAGGCGCAGACAATCCGTCCTTTTGAAGAAACGAGCGCGGCGATTGTCGAACAGCTCACGCGCAAGGAAGCCGACGAACTCGCGCGCAAGGACGGCGAAGGCAAGCTCAAGGCATTGCAACAAAGCGCCGATGCTGCAGGATTCGCCGCAGCCA
>JAYVST010000683.1:0-4062 GCA_043775255.1 Burkholderiales bacterium | reverse complement strand
CCCTGCGGAAAATTGTAGGTGCGAATCCGCTCCGAGCGATCGCCCGATCCGATCAGGCTCTTGCGGGTGGCGGCTTCCCTGGCCTGCTGTTCTCGGGTTTCGCGGTCTTTGATGCGCGCGGCCAGAACGGCCATCGCGCGGTCCTTGTTCTGGTGCTGCGAACGGCCGTCCTGACATTCGGCCACGATGCCGGTGGGGAAGTGGGTGATCCGCACCGCCGATTCGGTCTTGTTGATGTGTTGTCCGCCGGCGCCGGAGGCGCGGAAAACGTCGATGCGGATGTCTTCCGGGCGGATCTGGACGTCGCCCACCGCGTCGGCTTCCGGCATGACCGCGACGGTGCAGGCGGAGGTGTGGATGCGTCCCTGTGCTTCGGTTTCCGGCACGCGCTGCACGCGGTGGCCACCGGACTCGAACTTCAGGCGCGAGAACGCGCCGGGACCGATCAGCCGCACGATTACCTCCTTGTAACCACCCAGCTCGGAAGGACTTTCCGATACCAGTTCGACCTGCCAGCGGTTGCGTTCGGCGAAGCGGGTGTACATGCGAAACAGGTCACCGGCAAACAAGCCGGACTCGTCGCCACCGGTACCGGCGCGAATTTCCAAAAAAATGTTCTTGTCGTCGTTGGGATCCTTGGGCAACAAGGCCCGCTCGAGGTCCTTTTCGAGTTGTGTCATGTCGTCGCGGGCGGCGCGGATTTCGTCTTCGGCCAGCGCCTTCATGTCGGGGTCGCCCAACATCTCGTGGGCGGCGGAGACATCGCGCTCGCGGGCGAGATGGTGACGGTACAGTTCGACCACCGGGGTGATGTCGGCGTGCTCGCGGGTCAGCTTGCGGTATCCATCCATGTTGCGTGTCGCGTCCTCGGCGGACAAGAGCGCATCGAGTTCAACCAGGCGGGTATCGAGTTGGCCGAGTTTGGCGGCCATGCTGGCTTTCATTTTCTTGGTGGTCCCTGGTCGTGGCGCTGCGCCGGCGTTCGCGGACGCCGGAGGTGGCCGGGTCCGGACGGACTGCCAGGCAGCTAAAGCTTGTAGAGCGACTGGACGAGCAAGGCGATGTCGTCGCGCCCGGCGGCGGATTGCGCAAGCGCCGCAGTCGGGTGGTGCATGAGCTTGTTGGTCAGCGACTGGCTCAACTGCTCGATGACTTCGCGGGGATCCCGACCCTGCGCGAGCGCCTTGGCGGCGCGTTCGATTTCGACCTGGCGCGTGCTTTCGGCCTGCTCGCGCAGGCGGCGGATCAGGGGCACCGATTCGCGCTGACCGAGCCAGTGCATGAAACCCTGAACCCGGGTTTCAATGATGGCCTCAGCCTGCTCAACCGCGCCACGACGGGCATCCATGCCTTCGCGTACCGTTTCGGCCAGGTCGTCGATGGTGTACAGATAGACGTCGTCGAGCCGGCCGACTTCGGGTTCGATGTCGCGCGGCACGGCCAGATCGACCATGAAGATGGGGCGGCGCTTGCGTGCCTTGATGGCGCGCTCGATCAGTCCCTTGCCGAGGATGGGAAGGATGGAGGCGGTGCAGGACACCACCACATCGAACTTGTGCAACTCCGCCGGCACGTCCGCCAGACGCATCGAATTTCCCATGATGCGGCTGGCCAGTCCCTGTGCGCGTTCGACCGTGCGGTTGGCGACGGTAATCGACTTCGGACTCTGTGCGGCGAAATGCGTGGCCGTCAGCCCGATCATCTCGCCGGCGCCGATGAGCAGCACATGCGTATCGGCAACCGTGGGGAAAATGCGTTCCGACAGCCGTACTGCGGCCGCCGCCATCGAAACCGACTGTGCTCCGATCGCAGTCTGGGTCCGCACTTCCTTGGCCACCGCGAACGAACGCTGGAACAATTGATGCAAATACGTGCCCATGGCGCCGGCGTCTTCCGCGCTCTTGGCCGCCTGCTTCATCTGGCCCAGGATTTGCGGCTCGCCGATGACCATCGAATCCAGACCGGCGGCCACCCTGAAGGCATGGCGCACCGCATGCTCCTGCCCGAGGGTGTACAGGTGGGGCTTGAGGACGCTCGGGTCGACCCGATGGAAGTCGGCGAGCCAGCGGGTCGCATCGGCCACGACGCCGAGTCCGCGCTCGGTGGCGCAATAGACTTCAGTGCGATTGCAGGTGGAAAGGATGGCAGCTTCGCGCGCAAAGCGTCGATCCAGAAATTCCTTGAGCGCAGCATTCATGCGCTCGACATGGAATACCACCTGCTCGCGCAGGTGCACGGGTGCGGTATGGTGATTGAGGCCGAAAGCGGCGAGCTGCA
The DNA here is from genome assembly GCA_043775255.1 of Burkholderiales bacterium. GTDB lineage: Bacteria > Pseudomonadota > Gammaproteobacteria > Burkholderiales > JAEUOS01 > JAEUOS01. Next base: position 1,785 of record JAYVST010000683.1, on the reverse strand, counting down.
TGGTCAAGGACGGTGGATTTCCTGCGTAGCCGCGCCACCAGAAGACCGGTTCGCGACCCGAGGGCGGCTCGGAACCACATTATAGGCGGGTAGACGGCGCATCTGTCCGCGCATGGCCGCCGATCGGCGCCAAAACCGCGAATTCGGCAGGATTTTTGCCCCGCTGCCCGAGCTATGCGGGTTCGAAGGCGACCGGCGGCAGGTTCAGCGTGAACGTGCTTCCGCGGCCTGGTTCGCTGGACACCCCGATGGTCCCACCATGCTTTTCGACTACCGTCTTGACAAATGCCATGCCGAGCCCCGCGCCTTGCGCCTTTGGTTGGCCGGGCTCGGAAAAACGGCGGTAGCGCTCGAACAGCCGGGCCTGGTTTTCGGCCGAGATGCCATATCCCTGGTCGGCGACTTCGCAAACATGCTTCGGTTGGCCGGACACGGTGCGCTCCGCCACGGTGACGGTGACGGTGGTTTTTTCCGGGCTGTACTTGACCGCGTTGGTGAGAAGGTTGACGACGGCGCGCAACAGCAGTGCGCGATCGGCCATCACCGGCAATGGCTCGCCGTCCCACTTCAACTCCACCCGGATGGATTTTTGTTCGGCCGCGGTCCAGACATCGTCGACCGCCTCCTCGGCGATGGCGCCGAGATCTTCGCTGGTCGGCTCGTGAGCCTTGGTCTCGGCGCGCGCGAGTTGCAAAAATTGCTCGGACAACGAGAGCGTGCGGTGGGCGTACTGTTCGATCCGCTTGTGCACCTGCTCCTTGGGATTGTCATCGGGATCGAGTTCGTGCAACTCCAGCAGGGCGAGGATGGAGCTTTGCGGCGAGCGCATGTCATGCGACAGGAAGGCCAGCACTTCCTCACGCGAGCGTTCGGCTTCGCGCAGTTCGCTGATGTCCGAAAAGGTCACGATCCACCCGCCCGGCGTGCCGTCCGGTGCGGCCAAGACCGCGCATCGCAGCAGTTGGTTACGCTCATCTCCGCTCTGGCACTCAAGTGCACGAAGTGCAATGTCGCCATGGGAATCCGGGGAGGCCTGCGGGAAATCGATCGCGATGTCCTTCAATTGCGCCCAGGTCGGGGCGGGTTCCTGCCCGGTCGGGCCCTTCATGCCCGCCAGCAGATCCGGCATCGATTTGCCGCGCAATTCTTCCGATGATCCCGCGTCGAACAGGCCCGCCGCCGAGCGGTTGCCAATGAGCACCGTGCCGTCGTGGTCGGTGACCAGGGCGGCGTCGGGCAGGCTCTCGAGGGTTGCGGACACGAAGCGCCGCAGATTTCGCAATCGATCCGCCGCTTGCGCCAGGGCAAACATGCGCATTTCTACGACGTCGGCGCCTTTTTCGGGCAGCGCGGCTTCAGGAAGCACGCGGGGCTCTGCCGCCAGCCTGGAGAATTCCTCGCCCAGAAAGCGCACCGATGCTTCAAGGCGACGCCAGCTCCACAACGGATAGGCCAAGGCGATGCATGCAAGACCGGCGGCAGGCGCGAACCAGATTCCGAAGTGCAGCAGTTCGGAAGCCGCCAGCGGCAACCCGATCAACGCAAGGCCCGCGACGGCCAACCCGCGGCGCGGAGACAGGCGTCTGAGCGCCAGCATCACCAGCAGCAGCGGAACGAGGTTGAACGCCATGTTGGCGGTGCGCGTGGCGAGCGTTATGGTGCGTCCGGAACGCAGCGCATCGAGCAGGTTGGCATGGATTTCTATTCCGGGCGTGAGCGAATTGTGACCTGAGATCGGTGTTGCATAGGCGTCCCCAAGACCGGACGCTGTCGCACCGACAAAGA
>JAYVST010000682.1:0-3430 GCA_043775255.1 Burkholderiales bacterium | reverse complement strand
GTGCAGCGTTGGCTGCGCGCCATCGTCGAGCGCGGCTGGCTGCCGCCGGTGGATCGCGCTCTGGCAGGCAGGGCATTGAGCGTGCTTGGGGATGAGCGTGACTTCGACGAGCTTGTTGCAATCGAGGCGAGCGAGTTTTTGATGGGCGACGACAGCGACGAGGATGCGAAGCCTCGGCACCGAGTGAAGTTGCCGGCGTTCAAGATCGGCAAGTTTCAAGTAACCAACGGGCAATACCGGAGCTTTGTGGTCGCTACCGGGCGGAAATGGGTTTCAGACGAAGCAGACAAGGCGGACCGGTGCAATCACCCGGCATCCCGCGTCAATTGGCATGACGCGCTCGCCTACTGCGGGTGGCTCACAAGCGAATGGCGCCAGGTTGGCAAGATCGCTGTCGCGGAATCCTTCGCTTTGCCCAGCGAAGCGGAGTGGGAAAGGGCCGCACGAGGCACCAAGGGTTATATGTACCCGTGGGACGATACCTGGCGCGAAGACTGCGCCAATACCGACGAGACCGGGATTGGTGACGCGAGTGCGGTCGGGAGCTTTGTCGGCGGGAGGAGCGAGGCGGGCTGCCTGGACATGGCAGGCAATATGTGGGAATGGACGCGCAGCTTGTGGGGTACGGATTTTGGCAAGCCGAAGTTTCGCTATCCGTATGATCCGGAAGACGGCAAGCGTGAAAACCTCGATGCGAAGGATGAAGTTCTGCGGGTCGTGCGCGGCGGTTCGTGGCTCAGCTTTCGGGGCCACGCGCGCTGTGCCTTTCGCGGCGGGCTCGTGCCCGGCCTCCGCACCTCGTTGTGTGGTTTCGAGTGGTGTTGCGTTCTGCCCCTGCATCAAAGCTTTGCCCTCTGTGACCTCTGCACCCCGAATCTCCGAACCTCGGACTCTGGAGGGGGTGCGGGGGAGACTTCCCCCGCCGTTCGAATTTTTTCGAGGTACCATCTGCGGTGCCGGGTGGCGACATCCGGTCAGGCAGTCTGGAAAGGTCGTGCGCGGCGGTTCGTGGAACAACAATCGGAACAACGCGCGCTGTGCCATTCGCAACAGGAACGAGCCCGACATCCGCAACAACAATGTGGGGTTTCGAGTGGTGTTGCGTTCTGCCCACGTTCTTCAGCCCTTCTTCTGGTTCCGCCGCAGGGTGGAACGGTGCGCCGGCATGCAAGTGCCCGGCGTGTTCCGGCAATGCCGGCCGATCCGCGATAAGCGGGTTTGCCGGCCGAGGCGAAGGAAGAAGAACAGCGCCAGACTGGTCTGGTCCGCGCGCGCGCCGCAAGGCAGGGCATACCTCGGGGCATTGCCTGCACCGGGCGCATACACAAGTCGGGGCACGGTTTGGCGAACGCCCGCCGTGCCCCGCCCCGACCGGCCTCAAACATCCGCTGCGTCGTCGCTTTGTGTCCGCTCCCGCGTGCCACCGGCGCCGCCGCTTGCGGTTTGCTTGAGCCAGCCGCCCAGCAATTTGCCGATGCCGGCCACCATGCGGCTCACATGCTCATACTGGCCGATGGCAAGCCAATCCCATTGCCGCGCCAGGCGCAGATACAGGCGCAGTTTGTTCAATTGCGCATCGGCGGCCTGCAGATGCCGCAGGCGCTCCGCGCCGCGCCGGGCATTGGCCTCGAAGATCGCCTCCTGAAAGTCCAGCGCCGCACCCTGCAGGCGCTGGGTCACCACGAAGCGCTGGCTTTTCGGAAAGCGTTCGCATTGCGGCAGCAGCCAGCAAAGCAGGTCGTAGGTTTGGGTGAAGATCACCAGTTCTTTCGCGTTTGCCATGGCGCAATGGGGGGAAGGTTGCAATGGGCGCCATGTTCGACGCGATCACCGATTGGGGCAACCTGTGCCAGGCCTATCGTCTGGCAGCGCGCGGCAAGCGCCGGCGGGCCAGTGCGGCGGCCTTTGAGCATCAGCTCGCCGACCGGCTGATTGCGCTGCAGGGCGAGCTACGTGCGCAGAGCTATCGCCCCGGCGCCTACTGTAATTTCTTCGTGCACGAACCAAAGCGGCGCAAGATCAGCGCCGCACCGTTTCGCGACCGCGTGGTGCATCACGCACTGTGCCAAGTGATCGAACCGCTGTTCGAGGCGCGTTTTATCGCGCACAGCTATGCAAACCGGGTCGGCTACGGCACGCACCGGGCCTTGAATCGCTTGCAGGAATCGGCGCGCCGCCATCGCTATGTGCTGCGCGCGGATGTGGTGCGGCATTTTCCGTCGCTCGATCACGCGATCCTGCGCGCCAAACTGGCGCGCCTCATCAGCGACCCGCAGGTGCTGTGGCTGATCGATACCGTACTCGCCAGCGGCGCTGGCGTGCTCGATGACGAGTACTCGAACGCCTATTTCTTAGGTGACGACCTGTTCGCCATCTACCGCCCGCGCGGCCTGCCGATCGGCAATCTGACTTCGCAATTCTGGTCGAACGTCTATCTCAACGATTTCGACTGGTTCGTCACCCGCGAGCTTGGTTGCACGGCATATCTGCGCTATGTCGACGATTTCGTCTTGTTCAGCGACGACAAGCGCACTCTGTGGCAATGGAAAAACGCCATCATCGCCCGCCTGGCGAAGGAACGGCTGACCATCCACGAAGCGCAAACCCAGGTGAGCCCGACGCACTGCGGCATTCCGTGGCTGGGCTTCGTGGTGACCCCGACGCACCGCCTGCTGAAACGGCGCAACGCGGTGAATTTCACCCGCAAGTTCGAACGCAACCTCGATGACTACAAGAGCGGGCGCATCAGCTTCGCCGAACTCGATGCCAGCGTGCAGGGCTGGATCAACCATGTGCGCTTCGCCGATACCTGGGGGCTGCGTGAACATGTGTTCGCCGGGCATCCGATTCCGCGGCGGGACGGGTGAGGGAGGCTCCAGAAAAAAATTTCGAAGGGCGGGGGAAGTCTCCCCCGCACCCCCTCCGGAGGCGCAGAGGGGCGGAGGTTCAGAGGTCAGAGTGACAGAGGTCAGAGATTTGATGCAGGGGCAGAACGCAACACCACCCGAAACCCCACAACGCCGAAGCGGACGTCGGGCACGAACCCGCTGCGAATGGCACAGCGCGCGCCGTCCCGACCGCTGCGCCACGAACCGCCGCGCACGACCCTGTAAACATCATTGGCAGCATCCGGGTTTTCGCGATCAAGATCGTTCGGATCATATGGATACCGGAAAGTAGGCTTACCGCTGTCTTTACCCCAAAGACTGCGTGTCCATTCCCAGACGTTGCCGGCCATGTCATACAAGCCGTTGTTGGCGGTGAAGCAACCCACAGCGGAGGTGTCGGCTATGCCCGAGTCGTCGTAATTCGCGCGCTCCGGGTCTGCTGTGTCGCCCCACGGGAATACCTTGCGGGAGAGCCCGCCGCGCGCTGCCTTCTCCCACTCCAGTTCACTGGGTAGGGCAAGCTGCCAGCGCCCGGTGCGTAT
>JAYVST010000681.1:0-2310 GCA_043775255.1 Burkholderiales bacterium | reverse complement strand
TCAATGCTGGGTGCGATCAGGCTGTCGACGACATAGTTGCGCCAGCGCTCTTCATCGTGGATCCAGGCGGCACTGCCGGGAAATCCCCCGAAGTAAATGTACTGATCGAGACTCAGTTCGAAGGCATCGTTCATTTCCTCAAACGACCAATGCGTCATGCGGATCAATTCGAAACGTCCGGCGAGGCTTTCCGTCAGGCCTTTTTGCATGAGCAATGGCGATGACCCGAGCAGTACCACGTGCATGGGCCGAGGGCTGCGCAGATTCGCGTCCCAGAGTCCCTTTACAGTCTCCGACCAGTTTGGAACTTTCTGAATTTCGTCGATGACCAAAAGGTAGGGAAGTGGTTGCCGAGAGCGCGAAGTTGGGCTCATATCCCATGCGCGTGCCAAGGCCAGTGCACGTTGCCATTGGTCGAGCAGCCAATTTGGATGGTTCGCGCCTGTTTGCGAAGGCGCGATCGGTGAAATCGAATAGTCCTGGCTGCCTAACGCAAATGCGGGCAAGCCGGGGTCGGCGGATACGTATGTGGCAGATGCGGTGTCCCGGTCGGCCTGAATCTGGCGAACGAGGGTGGTCTTGCCAACTTGGCGTGGGCCGGCCAGAATTTGGACCTGGCGCGGTACTTCTGCCAAGCGGAGGCGAACGACTTCCGAAATTGGGCGGCGGTACATGCTATATTATGAGTTAATTTACGCATAAATGTAAATACACCTTACTGTAGTAATAATAGTACGTTAAATCAATGTCTTAAGAAATTTCCCAATCGACAAGACCAAATCCAATATTTCAATATGAAAGCGCCGAAGCGTGACTTGCGGAGGTCAGTCGCGTGCCGCCGTTGCGTATTGCGCGCAAGGTTGGCACGATGGTGGGCGGCAAGAGGGCCTACGCGGACGGCACTTTCACGAAATACGAACAGGTAAGGCAGGCATTCATGAGCAATACCCTTTTGCCCACCACCGTGGTCGGCAGCTACCCGCAGCCCGACTGGCTGATCGACCGCGCCATGCTCTCCAAGGTGGTGCCGCGCGTGAACATGCACGAGATGTGGCGCATTCCGCAGGAGCGCTTAGGCGAGGCGCAGGACGATGCCACCATTCTCGCGATCCGCGACATGGAGCGGGCCGGCATCGACATCATCACCGACGGCGAAATGCGCCGCGAAAGCTATTCCAACTACTTCGTCGCCGCGCTCGACGGCGTGGATGCCGATAATCCGGGCATCGTCGTCAACAAAGCCGGGCGCGAGACCAAGGTGCCGCGTGTGACCGGGCCGATCCGCCGACGCGCCGCAGTCGAGGTACGCGACCTGCAGTTCCTGCGCGCCAATACCGAGCGCAAGATCAAGATCACGCTGCCGGGCCCTTTCACCATGGCGCAGCAGGCCAAGGACGAGCACTACGGTGACCTCGAAGCCATGGCCATGGGCTTCGCCGCAGCGGTCAATGCCGAGGTGCTGGACTTGGCCGCCGCCGGCGCCAACGTGATCCAGCTCGACGAACCCTGGTTGCGCAACGACCCGGAAAACGCCATGCGCTTCGCGGTCAAGGCGATCAACCGCGCGCTGCAGGGAGTGAGCGTGCCCACCGTCGTGCACCTGTGCTTCGGGTATGCCGCGGTGGTGCCGGGGCAAAAGCCCACGGGCTATTCCTTCCTGACCCAGTTAGCCGACAGCCACGCCGAGCAGATCTCGATCGAATGTGCGCAACCGGCGTTAGACCTGGGCATGCTGCGCGACTTGTCGAACAAGAAAATCCTGTTGGGCGTGATCGATCTTGGCAACCCGGCGATCGAAAGCGCGGCGGAGGTGGCGGCACGTATCCGCAATGGCCTGCAACACGTGTCGGCCGAGCGCCTGATCCCGGCGCCCGATTGCGGGATGAAATACCTGTCGCGCGCCACTGCGTTCGGCAAGTTGAAGGCATTAGCCGACGGCGCGGCGATCGTGCGGCGCGAGCTGTCCTGAGCGGGCGCGCGCACGTGCGAGGCAGGGCTTGCGCGCGAGTGCGCCCGTGCGTGGGGCCGCTATCAGGTCGCATGGCGGCGGAACTGGTCGGGACAGCCGATGCGCCCGCGCGTGCGGCCGCTGTGCCACGTTGTCGAGAACTACACAGCCATTGCGAGAACATGCCACTGGTAAGCCTTTCATATGTCTGTTAGCGATCTACAGGGTGCCCGCAGCATGACCCCGCGCAAGCGGATGATCGTCGCGGTGATCGCGGCAACGGTACTCAACCTGCCGTTCGGCACCCTCTACGCGTTCAGCGTTTTCTTGAAGCCGATGGAAGCGCTGCTTGGCATCGGCCG
>JAYVST010000680.1:0-3170 GCA_043775255.1 Burkholderiales bacterium | reverse complement strand
CCAGTGGCGCGCGGATCGCGCGGCGTTCCCGCCCGACATGGCTGCCGCCATGGCGTGGGCGCAGGGCAAGGGCGCGCGCGACATGGCCCGTGCTTCCGTTCTGTTGGAGGCGGGCACGCCGCTCTTTCGCCACTTGCTGGGCGACGCGGATTGCCTGTTGTTGCCCACCGCGACACAACTGCCGTTCGGCTTCGATACGGCGCCGCCGGCCAACCAGGCCGACCTGACGGTCCTGGGCAACGTGGCCGGAGTCCCCGGATTGAGCGTGCCGATGCCTTGCGCAACAGGCGAGTTGTCCTGCGGCTTGCAGGTGCTTGGAAAGTCGGGCTGCGACATGGCGGTGCTTGCGCTGGGCGCAGCAATCCAGAGAGCCTTTGACGGCGGTCCCTGAAGGTTTCAGGCTGACGGGCTGCGCTCCAGAAGCATCGCATCCCCGTAGCTGAAAAACCGATAGCGTTGCTCGATCGCATGCGCATACGCGTCGCGAATCAGCCGGTGGCCCGCGAAGGCCGATACCAACATCATCAGGGTCGACTTCGGCAAGTGGAAATTGGTGATCAGCCGGTCGACCACGCGGAATTCGAAGCCGGGCGTGATGAATATCGCAGTGTCGTCAGCCCCGGGCGCGAGCAACTCCCCTGCGGCGGCGTTCCGCGCGGCCGACTCCAGCGCGCGCAAGGTGGTGGTGCCTACGGCCACCACCCGGCCGCCGGCGGCGCGGGTTGCTTCGATTGCGGCCGCGGTGGCCGGCGGTATTTCATACCACTCGCTGTGCATCACATGTTCCGCGATGTTGTCCACGCGCACCGGCTGGAAGGTGCCGGCGCCCACATGCAGGGTAAGGCTTGCGCGAGCGATGCCGCGCGCGGCAAGGGCGGCAAACATGTCATCGTCGAAATGCAGGCCGGCCGTAGGTGCGGCCACCGCGCCCGGATCCTGGGCATACACGGTCTGGTAACGTGCCTCGTCTTCGCTGGTGGCCGGATGCTCGATGTAAGGCGGCAACGGCAGCGTGCCATGCGCCGCCATCAGGTCGAAAAACGAGCCCTCCGTAAGCAGGCGCAATAGCGTCAGGCCGGCGCGCTTTTCGATCACGTCGGCAATCGCCATGCCGGGCAGGTTGATACGCGCCCCAGGTTTGGGCGCGTGGCTGGCACGGATATGCGCGAGCGCCAATTGCGGCTCGAGCACCCGCTCAACGAGCAACTCCACCTTGCCACCGGAGTCCTTGCTGCCGAACAAGCGCGCCTTGACCACACGGGTCTGATTGACCACCAGCAGGTCGCCGGGGGCGAGCAATCGCGGCAGGTCGCGAAAGCCGAGGTCGCGCATGCGCTCGGGCGCGGGCACCAGTAGTCGGCTGGCGGCGCGCAGGGCGGCAGGGAACTGCGCGATCAATTCCTGCGGCAGGTCGAAATCGAAATCGGCAAGCGTGTATTCAGGGACACTCATCGGGCCGGATTGTAGGCTTCACGCTATAATCCGGGCTTCTCGAATACCCTCTGTGAAGAGGCGTAACCCATAAGCCCGGGTGGCGAAATCGGTAGACGCAGCAGACTCAAAATCTGCCGACCGCAAGGTCATGCCGGTTCGATTCCGGCTCCGGGCACCAAAGCTTAGTTCCAGAAGATTCCGAGAAGTACCGAAGGCCCGCATTTCTCCTTTGAGGACGCAGGTTTCTTGTTCCGGGGTGTTCGGAATCATTCGCTGACATCCGGGGTCACTCGGGGGAAAATTTGGGGGCCTAGTGTTTCGGGGGCATCAGAAATGTCCCCAATCGCCGAGTTGCCCCCATGCTGACCGACGTCAAGGTTAGATCGTGAGAAGCCACGATCTGAACCGACTGTTGGACGAGCCCGGTCGAGGCGCCGCGAAGTGCCGCGCGCGGTAGCAAATAAATCCGTGAAACTCCTTCGGGGAAACGCATCTCCGGGCTGAGCGGGCGCCCAATCGCGCACCGCACGCTCGCCATTGCGGCAAGCCAAGCCGGAATCCAGCAATCGCGCATCGATCCACGCCAACTGAGGACGAGCCGCCCCCTCAGCCTATGGACGCCGACGTCCCGCCAGCCATCAAGGACGCGTTGCTCACATGATCAACACGCACCCCCGGCGGCAAGCGGAGCGAAGGGTTCTCCGGCGATCGCCAGCGCGATCCGCGTTCGCACGATCTTCATCACCGCTCGACAGCAGGCACACAGGATCGGCGCGCGGCTTGACCCAGTCTGCGGCCCGAACGGGAACGACCCGCAGCAGCACCTGCAGGAGCGCGATCAGGCGCTTGCAGTTCGGATGCAGGAATCCGAAATTGCGCGCACGCCGGAAGCCCTTGGGCGACACGGGCTGCAGGACCAACCAGAGAAACTGCGCGCCGGGCACGGTCCGGTGTTCACTCCAGCCCGTCTTCGCGTCGCGATAGCGGAACGTCACCTGGCCGTCCCGGCAGGCGACGATGCTCTTCTCCTGAATCACGCCGCGGTTCAGATAGCGCCCCAGGTAGATAAGTGCTGACGCTCCGCTGCCGACCGACTTGCAGTCGACCACCCACGCCCTCGGGGTGCCGCAGGGAAAGATCAACCCGGCTGCGTCGAGCGCTGCCAGCATCTTCGCCCGGAATACGCCGGCCAATGCCTTGTGGTTAAACAGATAGCCACCCACGCTGTCCTTGCAGGTCTTGCGCCGCTTGGTGCGCCATCGCCTTCTCTCAGCATCGAGCGCGGCCGCCGGCACAACGAAGTGGGCATGCGGGTGATAGTCCTGCCGGCGTGTACTGGTATGCAATACCGCGATGGCGCCGAGTGTGAATGGCGGTCCAAATCCGCCACTTTATGGTTACGCGCTTTTTTCGGACATGGAAAATGCGTTGACTTCCGCGTGCCAGGCAGCCCCGGAGCCGGGTCAAGGGCAGGCTGCGGCCTTTCGCAGCCTGGCGTAGCGGACCCTTGACGTGGTGGAGGGGCTATACGCTGGATCACGGTTGCAGGCGCGGCAGTTTCGCGCTTGCAACCATGGATTCCAGCGATTTTCGTCGCCAGAAATGTTCGCTTTTGCACCGCCGGTAACAGCGCCTAAGGCGAATGGCACTTACTTTGGCTGCGCCGCCCTCTGGCGACTTGCGTAAGTAATGGAAGACAAAGGATAAAGTGAGGTGGCTGACCAAGGATCGATAGG
>JAYVST010000679.1:0-1825 GCA_043775255.1 Burkholderiales bacterium | reverse complement strand
CCCATGTCGCGGTAGTTCACGCGCGAGAGGCCGCCATCGGCACGGAACCAGCCGAGCTGGAATACGGCGGCAAGAAGGTGGTGGTTGTCGAGCTGGGCGGCGTCCAGCCGGGGGCACTGGTCAGCGTCGAACAGACCGCCCAGGGCCGGCAGGCCCAGCACGGGCTCGCCATGGGCTAGCGCGCCGAACGTGATGGTCAGCGCCTGCCAGAGATCTCCGTGGCGATCGAGCTGGCTGCGGCGCACGGCGCGCTCGCGCAGCCAGGTAAGCGAGTAGCCAGCGAGGTAGCGGGCCTTGGCATCATCGGTTGCATCCGGGGTGAATACCAGCCTTTCACTGGAGCCGCGGTCGCGGCGGTCTTCCACGGTGGCCAGAAAGATAAGGCGGTAGACCAGGCGCAGCAGGTCCTCGAAAAAAACCTGGCGGTCGTAAGCGCTGTCCGCCGTTTGCAGAGCGGTGCGCAGTTCGCCGTTGGCAGGGTGCGAGAGAAAGCCGGTGCCGAGCGCGCGCAGGGCTTCGGCCACCTGGTAGCGCAGCTTTCCCCGCACGGTGACCCCGACCTGCTGCCCGGCGCCGCGCCAGCGTTCCCAAGGGCAATCGCCGGGTTCCGCATCCGGCCGGCCAAAGCGGCTGGCATGCGCCAGCAGCCAGAAGGCCGCGAAGTCCGCGTACAGGTCTTCCGTGAACAACGCCTCCAGATCGACCTCGACATAGGCGGGGCGTGTCAGGCTCGGATTGTCGCGAAGGATGCGCAATTGCAGGCCGTTGCTGGCCAGTGCCCAGAGGGAGTGGTCGGTCGCGTTCAGGGTTTCTTGCGCCAGCATGAAGGGCGAGCGCCGGCGAATGCGCCCGGTTTCGGCGTTGGCGTCGCCGAAGCGGTCGGCTGGCTCGTCTAAGCCTTGCGAATGCGCCGCCAATATCAGGGGCAGCCGGCCACCGCGTGCGGCGTAGCCGATGTTGTAGGTATGCTCGCCGGCCTGCACTACCGCACCGGCCGTGATGTCGGTGAACCCGAGCACGTCGCGCAGCAAAGGCACGAGAAATTCCCGCACGGTCACGTCGTGGGCGCCCACGTCCTGGCGGGCGCGCAGCGGTTGCAGGTCGGCCCACAGGTTTTGCGAAATCTTCCAGTAGCGGGCGATTTCGTCGCGCAGCTTCAGGCCTTTGGGCACAGCGTAGTGCGTGTCGGTCTGTTCGGTCTGCTCCGGTGTTTGCAGCGTGGTCAGGCGCGCCAGTTCATCAGCCGGAATGAGCGCGCCTTCGATGCGGATGGCCTGGTAGGCGAGCTGGGAGGTGTTTCGGCGGGCCATGGGTCAGGTTCCGCGCAGCAGGTTGCGCGCGATGGTGTAGCAGTGCAGGGCGACCGGCATGAAGTCGATGGTCAAGCCATCGACGGTGGCTTGGCTGGTGAACGGTGGCCGGGCTGTCGAGTTGGTCATATTAAGCTTGCCTTGTCGACTCTAGTTCGACAACCTCTCATTTCCTCAATCCAAACAACTACTTATAACGTCCAGTTAGTGCCTGTTTGGGCAATGGTGCACAATGGACAGGTCTGGAAACCTGATTCGTCCTACAAAGCGACAGGCTGGTATTGCGATTGAAAATAGCGCGCGGTGGAACATGACCGCTACGCGGGCTGTCCTTTTGCCTTTTATGTGGATGTGTTGCCTTCCCCGTCAATGGGGCGCAAATCCCATCCGGCCAGCGCATCGGGGCGGCCATCCGATTGCGTCTCCCGTACTTCGGCAACGTCGCGAAATCGGAAGGTCAGAGATTGCGGATGCTTGAACACATCAACATACGTAACGTTGCCCCACACAAAAAT
>JAYVST010000678.1:0-2143 GCA_043775255.1 Burkholderiales bacterium | reverse complement strand
GGTGTCGACTATGGGCGCGACGGCCTGCACGAAACGGTGTCGGCCACGCGCGAGGTGATTCTCTCGGCAGGTGCGCTGCAGACCCCCCAGTTGCTGATGTGCTCGGGCATCGGACCGAAGGCGCATCTGCTCGAACACGGCATCGCGCCGCTGTTCGATGCCCCCGACGTCGGCGCCAATCTGCACGACCACATCGACTACATCATCAATCGCCGCCATGCGTCGAAGGACCTGATCGGCTTGTCGCTCGGCGGCGGTATCCGGCTGATCTCCGAGATTCGGCGCTACCGGCGCGAGCGGCGCGGCATGATCACCTCCAACTTCGCCGAGGTCGGTGGATTCGTGCGCACGACCGCAGATCTCGCCCTGCCGGACGTGCAGTTCCATTTCGTCATCGCCATGGTGGACAACCACAATCGCACCATGCACCTGGGGCATGGGTACTCGCTGCATGCGTGCGTGCTCAATCCCAAATCGCGCGGCAGCGTCAGGCTGGTCGCATCCGACGCCCGAGTCGCGCCCTTGATCGACCCCGATTTCCTATCCGACCCGGCCGACATCGCCACCCTGGTGCGCGCCTTTCCCCTGATGCGTCGCATCCTCAATGCGCCTGCGTTCGCGCCGTTCTGCGGCCCCGAGCTCTACACGCAGAACCTGCGCGATGACGACGAGGCTGGGATCGAGCAAGCCATCCGCGAACGCGCCGACACCATCTACCACCCGGTGGGCACCTGCCGCATGGGCAGCGACGAACGTTCGGTGGTCGATCCGCAATTGCGCGTGCGCGGTGTCTCGGGCTTGCGCGTGGTCGACGCCTCGGTGATGCCGGTGCTGGTGTCGGGCAACACCAATGCCCCGACCATCATGATCGGCGAGAAGGCGGCGGATTTGATACGTGCCGATGCTTGATCTGGACGGACTCAGGCGCGTCGCACCGGCATGCGCCGACCTACAGCGACCGTGGCGACGACCGCGATTGCGAATGCAATCATCGTCAACGTGACCTTTTCGCCAAGCAATAAGGCGGCGAACGCCATGGTCAGGAACACCTGGAGCAGTTGTACTTGCGACACCCGCGCCACGCCGCCTATGTCGAGGCCCTTGTACCAGGCGAAAAAGCCTATGTACTGGCTCATCACGCAGACGTAGGCGAAGCCCGCCCATTCAACCGGGGTGGTGCCGGCGAAGTCGCAGCGCTCTATCGATAGCGCCACCGGCGGCACCAGGACCGGCACACTGATCACGAGCGCCCAGCTGATGGTTTCGCGGCCGCCGAGTTCGCGCGTTACCAGTGCGCCTTGTGCGTACCCCATCGCGCCCAGAATCACCGCGCCCAGGAGTGCCAGGTCGGCCATGTGCAGGCTGCCGCCGCCCTGGAACGCGGCGAATGAAACCACCAGCGTGCTGCCTGCGGCGGCGGCGATCCAGAACCCGGTCGACGGCCGCTCCTTGTGCAGCCAGACGCCCATCAGCGCGGTGACCAGGGGCAACAGGCCGACCACGATCGCGCCGTGTGCCGAGGGCACATGACGCATGGCCCATGAGGTGAGGATCGGAAAGCCGAAGATCACGCCGCCCGAGGTGGCGGCCAGGCGCACCAATTGCGCGCGATTCGGCCATGGCGCACGGATGGCAAGCAGAAACGCCAGCGCGAACACCGCCGCCACCAGTGAGCGACCGAGGCCGACGAAAATCGGGTCGAGATGCGCCACAGCGATCCGCGTGGCAGGCAGGGACAGGCTGAAGATCGCCACGCCGACCAAGCCCAGAAACATGCCCTGCCGCTCGATGGCATGGGTTCCGCGAGTCAAAAGTTCCACTCCGGTTCGAATGCCTGGCCCAGGTGCAGCGCGGCGCCGTAGCCGCTTGCCACGATGGTGTTCTGGCCGAAAATCACGCCAAGGTTGGCGTCATCGCGATACCGGCTGAGGATGTCGAGCGGATCAGGCCCGCGCGTGGCGGTGGCTTGATCGATTGATGGGATGGGGCAGCGCGGACAGGGCTTTACGGGCTTGAGGATGACGTCACCCGAGGTGAGGGAGACGAAGCGGTCCTCGTCGAACGGACCGACTTCGTCGATCACGATGTTGGGGCGAAAGCGGTTCATCGGCAGCGGGTCGCGGCCGGCATCCTGCAGGCGATC
>JAYVST010000677.1:0-1786 GCA_043775255.1 Burkholderiales bacterium | reverse complement strand
ATGTGCTGCGCGCAATCACCTGCCCGACCCTGATTGCCTGCGGCCGGCAGGACGCGTGGAGCCCGTTCGCACGCCATGCGGACATGGCGCGGCTGGTCGTTGGTGCGACACTCGTCGCCTTCGAGGATTGCGGCCACATGGCGCCGATGGAGCGGCCGCAGGCCGTCGCCGCAGCGCTCGTCGACTGGTTGCGCCAACCTGCCGCCTGACCAAAGGAATCGCAATTGAGCACCCACACCACAGCCCATCATTTCCTCGAAGGCTTGGCTGAAGCCGGCATCGAGTATCTGTTTTGCAACCTCGGCACCGACCATGCCTCGCTGATCGAAGAGTTGGCACAGCGCGACCAGGGTGGGCGTAACTACCCAAAAGTGGTGTTGTGCCCGCACGAGAATGTGGCCATCCACATGGCCGGCGGCTTTGCCGCTGTCACCGGGCGCGGCCAGGGCGTCTTGGTGCACGTGGACGCCGGCACCGCCAACGCAGCAATGGGCATGCACAACCTGGCGCGCACGCGCCTGCCGGTGATGCTGATGGCCGGCAAATCGCCGCACACCCTGCGTGGCGAGCTGCCAGGCTCGCGCGACAACTACGTGCACTTCGTGCAGGATCCGTTCGACATGGCCAGCCTGGTGCGGCCGTACGTCAAGTGGGAGCACTCGCTCGCCAGCGGGGTGAACGCGCGTGAAGTGGTCAAGCGCGGCCACGCGATGATGCAAAGCGACCCGCCCGGCCCGGTGTACCTCACCCTGCCGCGCGAGGCGCTGGCGGAAACCTGGGAAGACGGCCGCGTGCGGTCCTTCGCAGGGGACCGCTATGGCGCGGTGGCGGCCGGCGGCATCACGCCAGAGGCAGCGGTGCAGATCGCCGACATGCTGCTCGCGGCGGAGAACCCGGTGGTGGTCACCGCTTACCTGGGCCGCAAGGCGGCGGCGGTCGGCGCGCTTGAGGCGCTGGCGCATGAATGCGGCATCGCTGTGGTGGAATTCGCGCCCACCCACATGTGCATTTCGCGTTCATCCGCCTGCTTTGCCGGTTTTGACCCCGCCAAGACGCTGGCCAATGCGGACGTGGGGCTGCTGCTCGATGTCGACGTGCCCTGGCTGCCGAAGTATGTCGAGGAAAACCCTGCCACGCGCTGGATCCAGGTCGATGTGGACGCGATCAAGAAGGATTTTCCGATGTGGGGCTTCGCTGCCGACGTGCGCCACCAGGCCGATTGCGCGACCGTGTTGCCGCAGGTACTGGCGGCGGTGCGCGAGCGTGCCACAGCGGCGCAACGCACCGCCATTGCGCGGCGCATGGCGACGCTGGAGCAGAACCGCGCGCGGCGCATGGCGGCCTGGGCCGACATGTCGGCCGACCGCGGCAGCCGCGACGCGCTTTCTGCCGCCGCCGTCTGCGCCGCGCTCGGCCGCGCCTTGAGGCCCGAGGACGTCGTCATCAACGAAGCCGTCCGCAACGCCCCGTCGGTATTCACGCAGATTCCGCGCAGCGAACCGCTCACCCTGCTGGGCGCGGCCGGCGCAGGCTTAGGCTACAGCGCGGGCATGGCGCTGGGCGTGCGCCTCGCACAACCTGGTCGGCGCGCGGTCAACGTGGTGGGCGACGGCGGCTTCCACTTCTCGACCCCGACCTCGGTCTACGCGGTGGCGCAACAGTACGCGCTGCCGATCTTCACCCTGGTGCTCGACAACGGCGGCTGGCAGGCGGTGATGGAAGCGACGCTGCGCGTGCATCCGGACGGCCATGCCGCAGCGACCCGCGAGTTTCAGGCGCGTCTGGG
>JAYVST010000676.1:0-4021 GCA_043775255.1 Burkholderiales bacterium | reverse complement strand
CAGCGCCGCCACCACGCGGGTCTGGCGCAACAGATCGATCAGCGGCTTGCCGGCCGGCGCGTTCATCGACGCGGCTCCGCCGGAAAATTGGAACCGTGCTCCTGGGACCCCCGCACCGCGCCGGGCGCGCGTGCACCAGACTTGGCCGCGCCCGGCGTGCGTGCACCAGGCTTGGCTGCGCCTGGCGCGCGTATATCAGGCTTGGCCGCGCCGGGCGCGCTTGCGACAGGCTTGGCGCCGCCCGGCGTGCGGCCGCGCTTCAAAGCGTGAACACCTTGCCGGGATTCATGATGTTGTCCGGGTCCATGGCGCGTTTGACGGTGCGCATCACATCGATGGATTCGCCGTGCTCGGCATCCATGAACTCCAGCTTGCCGCAGCCGACGCCGTGCTCGCCGGTGCAGGTGCCTTCCATGGCGATGGCGCGCTCGACCAAGCGATGATTCATTTGCTCGGCCACCGCGATGTCATTGGCGTCGTTGGGGTCGATGATGATGCAAAGATGGAAGTTGCCGTCGCCGATGTGGCCCAGCACCGGCACCATGCGTCCGGATTCCTTGATGTCCTTTTCGGTGGCTTCGAGGCACTCGGCCAGGCGCGAGATCGGCACGCAGACGTCGGTCGAAATAATGCGGCAGCCAGGCTGCAACTGCAGGCAGGCCAAATAGGCGTCATGGCGCGCCTGCCATAGCTTGCTGCGCTCTTCGGGCCTGACAGCCCACTGGAACGCCTCGGCGCCCTGCTCGGCGGCGATCGCCTGCACCGTCTCGGCCTGCTCCTTGACCCCGGCCGCGGAGCCATGGAACTCGAAGAATACGGTGGGCTTTTCCTGCAAGTCGGTCTTGCTGTGATTGTTGATCGCGCGCACGCACAAGGGGTCTACAAAATCGCAGCGCGCCACCGGCACACCCATCTGGATGGCGTGGATCACGGTATTGGCCGCCGCCACCATGTTGGGAAAACAGCACACCGCCGCCGAGATCGCCTCCGGCTGCGGATAGAGCTTGACCGTGATTTCGGTGATCACCCCGAGCGTGCCTTCGCTGCCCACGAACAGGCGCGTCAGGTCATAGCCGGCCGAAGATTTTTTGGTGCGCCGCCCGGTCTTGACGATCCGGCCGTCGGCCAGCACGACCGTGAGCGCCATGACGTTTTCTTTCATCGTGCCGTAACGCACCGCCGCCGTGCCGGACGCACGGGTGGCGCTCATGCCGCCGATCGAAGCGTCCGCGCCCGGGTCGATCGGGAAGAACAGGCCCGTGTCCTTGATGTGGGCGTTGAGCGCCTTGCGCGTGACGCCGGCCTGCACCACCGCGTCGAGGTCTTCGGCGTGCACTTCAAGCACCCGGTTCATGCGCGAGAGGTCGATCGAAACACCGCCGTGGATGGCCAGGATGTGGCCTTCCAGCGAAGTGCCGGTGCCGTAGGGAATCACCGGGAACTTGTGCTTCGCGCACGCCTTGACCACCGCCGCGACTTCTTCGGTGGTGTCGGGAAAAACCACCGCGTCGGGCAGGGCGTTGGGGAAATGGGATTCGTCATGGCCATGGTGCTCGCGCACGGCCGCAGCCGTGGAAACACGCAGGGCGCCAAGAACCACCTTCAGTTCATCGAGGAGCACCGCCGGGAACTCGCGGCGCAGGTATTTGGATGCGACAGGCTGGTTCATGAGTTGACTCCTTGGGAGACGCAAATTCTACCTTGCCGTGCCGGACCGCCATTGCTGGGGAAACCCCAACTCCGACCGGGACAAATCCGGCAGCGGGCCCTACCAGCGGGCACTACATTCGGCAACGGGCCCTACATCCACTCCTCCATTCGCCGCACGAAATCCGCCAAGCGACGGCCCGCCTGATCCGCGAACATGCCGTCATCGCGCATATCGTCGATGCGATCGATACGGAAGGTGCGGAAGTCACCGCGCAGTTCGCACCATGCGCCCAAGGTCCAGGTGCCGCCCCAGAAGTAGAGGGCGAGCGGCCAGATGCGGCGCCGGGTGGCGCGTGCCTGGCCGTCGCGATAGGTAAGATCGAGCGCCTTGCGCATCGCGATTGCGTTTTCGAAAAACGCGGGTCTTTAGTGGTTTGACCAGAGCTTCGCGCCGTATGCGGCTACGACGCGCTGGTCGATTTCACCTTCGACCTCCGCCCCACCGCCCAGACGGGGCGCGATGATGCGGCCGAACGAAACCCGTTGCTGCGGGGTCCAGCTGGCTGCGTCCCACAACCCGGCCCGCAAGACCGAACGCGCGCAGTGGAAATAGCAGCGCTCGACATGGATGCGGATGGCCAACAGCGCCGGTTTGCCGGCCGACGAGAGGCTTTCCAGCAGCTCGGCATCGTCATGGATCTCTGCGCGCCCACCGACACGCAGGGTCTCGCCGGTGCCGGGCCGAAGGAAAATAAGGCCGACGCGTCCGGTTGCCAGGATGTTCGTCAGGCCGAAGGCGAGGTTGTTGCCGGCACGCTCGGGCAATAGCAAGGCGCGCGTGTTCTCGACGCGGGCGAAGCCCGGCAGATCGCCTTTGGGCGACACTTCGATCGCGCCGTCGGCCGCTGTGGTCGACAGCAGCGCGAAGGGGCTGACGGCGAGGAACTCCGTCGCCTGGGCGTCGAGTGCGTCGAGGATCTTCGCCTGCGTCGAGGCGCGCGGTTCGGCGAGTACGCCGCGCAACTGCGCGACACTTGTTATGCGTGCCATTGTGGTTCCCCTTTGCGCGCGTACGCGGCCCAAATGCAAAGCGTGTGGGACGACGCGCTTGCCAATGCAGTCGACCCATTGAACAAGGTTGCGGCGCCGACACGGATGAATATGGTGTGCATTATCCACCGCTTCAAAGTCGTGCCGGATAACCGCATTCGCCGGGACCCAGCATCATGCATGCGCGCTCCTGACAACGTGATGTCAGGCGCATGCAGAAACTCGGTCTGGCCGCTGACCGCATAATTCGCCTTCGCCACCACCTGCACCGAACCATGTCCGCCACGCCCTTCTTTACACCTGAACACGAGCAACTGCGCGATTCCCTGCGCCGCTTCATCGCCGCACGCGTGCTGCCGCATGCCGACCACTGGGAAGATACGGGCATGATCCCGCGCGAGATCCTGCGCGAAATGGGTGGCCTGGGCTTTCTCGGCATTCGTTATGCCGAAGAGTACGGCGGCTCCGCGCAGGACACTCTCTCCACCGTGGTGCTGGCCGAGGAACTCGGGCGCTCCACCTACGGCGGCTTCGCGGTAACCGTGCTGGTGCACACCGACATGGCCTCGCCGCACATCCACCATGCCGGCACGACGGCGCAAAAGGCGCAATACCTGCCGCCCATCATTCGCGGCGAAAAAATCGCCGCAGTTGCCATGACCGAACCGGACGCCGGCTCCGACCTGGCATCGATGCGCACCACTGCCCGCCGGATTACCACAGATGCGGGCGACGCCTGGGTGTTGAACGGCAGCAAGATGTACATCACCAACGGCGTGCACGGCGACATCTATTGCGTGGCCGCCAAGACGGGCGATCCGGCCACGCGCAACCACCAGGTGTCGATGTTCATCGTCGAGAAGGGTACGCCCGGATTCACGGTGGCGCGCCCCCTCAAGAAACACGGCTGGCTTTGCAGCGACACCGCCGAACTGGTGTTCGACAACTGCCGCATCCCGGCCGGCGCCCTTCTGGGCGAGGAGAACAAGGGTTTCTACGCGCTGATGAAAAACCTGCAGAACGAGCGCATCGTGCTCGGCGCGCAATCCATGGGCGAAGCCGCAAGGGCCATCGAACTCACCCTCGACTGGGTGACCCAGCGCCGCGCCTTCGGCGGCACCCTGTGGGACAAGCAGGCCATCCGCCACCGCCTGGCCATGCTGGCCGCGCGCGTCGCGGCGGTGCAGGCCCTGATCTACAACACCGCCTGGCGCGACGCTCAGGGCCAGACCGTGACCAAGGAAGTCTCGATGATCAAGGCCCTGGCCGGGGAACTGGTCAACGAGGTGATGTACGACTGCCTGCAGTTCCACGGCGGCTT
>JAYVST010000675.1:0-2842 GCA_043775255.1 Burkholderiales bacterium | reverse complement strand
GCATCCAGTCCGCTGGCCGGGTAAAACACCGCGCCACCCAACGCATCGGCCTCAAAAACGCCATCGACCACGACGCAGTGGAAGTGCAGATGGGAGTTGAGCAGCGCACCGAAACGGTGGATGAAAATCACTGCGCCGAGACGGGATGCTGCACTGGCGCCGGGACCGTGTTGTCGCAATACCCGCTCGATGGCGGTCAGGAATATATGCAGTGCGGCGTTGAGAACTGCCGGATCGCGCTCCAGGTGATAGCGCAGGCGCTTGGGTACGGAAAGCACCCACTGGCGCACCGGCGGGTGCGGGATGACGTGATCGGCCAGATGCGCGGCGGTCTCGACCAAAAACGGCCGCAAGCTGATCGAGGAGCGCGGCGTGATCGCGCTGTTCGGCTATGCCAGCGCGACCCTGTCGCGCCCGGCCATGCCGGTCGCCGAGAAGACCCGCACGCCTTTCCTGTTCCCCTTCACCGGGACCGACCCGATGCGGGTGTTCAACCGCGTGCTCTACAACCATCGCGCCAGCTACGCTGACGAACTCGAAAAAATCGTCAGCCACTACACGAACATCGGGGTGAAGTCCTTCGGCATCCTGTTCCACGATGACGCGGTCGGCCGCGAGAATCTCGGCGCCGTCGAGCGCGCCCTGCAGAAGCGCGGCCTCAAGGCCCTGTCGGTGATCGGCATCGCGCGTGCCGGCCCGGACATCGCCGGCGCGGTTGCCGCGGCCACCCGCGTCGGGCCCGACGTGATGATCACCACCACCTTGTTCAGGCCGTCGGCCGATTTCATCAAGGGCGCGAAGACGGCCAGCCCCGGGATGCAATTCGTCAGCACGTCCTTCGCCGGGCCCAACGTGCTCATGCGCGCGCTCGGCAAGGACGGCATCGGCGTCGCCGTCACCCAGGTGGTGCCGCCGGTGGCCAATCGCTCGGTCGCGGTGGTCGCCGAGTACCAGGCCGCCTTCGAGAAATTCTCCGGCAAGCGCGAGTTCGGCGCCACCACGCTGGAGGCCTACATCGCCGCCAAGGTCGTCGCCGAAGCGCTGCGCCGCGCCGGCGCCAGGCCGACGCGCGACAGCCTGCTCGGCGCGCTCGACGGCATGCGCGCCTACGACACCGGTGGCTATGTGCTCGGCTTTACCGCCGACAACCACAACGGCAGCGCGTTCACCGAACTCACCGTGATCGACAGGAACCAGCGCTTCAGCTACTGAAGCCGCACCAAGCCCGCCCGCTTTCGCGGGAGCGCGCGGGCGCGAACCATGCGCCTCGACCGCACCTATCGCCTTGACTTCCACCCCACCGCAATCCATACTTTTCCCGCGATGGTCGAAGGGCCGTCGGTCGTCGGTGCGGATGCACCAAACACTACTGCCGGGAGAAACGCGATGAAGAAATTTCTGGGATTTCTGTTACTCGTCCAGGCCCTATGGGCGGCGCCCGCGCTTGCGGCCATCGATTATTTCCTGAAGATCGGCACAATCGACGGCGAATCGACCGTCAGAGGTTTCGAAAGGACGATCGACGTCAACTCGTGGGCATGGGGGCTTGCCAACTCGTCCGGTCGCGCTGTCTTCCAGGACTTCGCATGGACCCAGGGCGTCGACAGCAGCATCGTGCCGCTGTTCCTGGGCGCGGCCAGTGGCAGGGTGTTCGATACCGCCACGTTCTCGGTGACCGATACGATTGGCGGCGTTTCCGCGACGGTCTTCTTCGACATGACTTTCACGAACGTGCATCTGACCAGCCTTTCAATCAGCGGCAGTGGTGGTAGCCAGAATGCGTCGGCCACGATGGACTACGAGAAGATCAGGATGCGCTACCGCCAGCAGAATCCAAAAGGCGGATTTGGGCCGTGGATCGAGGGAACCTTCGACACCAAGAGTTCCAAGGCAGCGGGTTTCAGCGGCGATGCCGGCGTCGTGGCGGGTCTGTTCAGCGCCGGCGGCAGCGTGTCGCTGGCAGTCCTGCCGGTTACCACCGTGCCCGAACCGATCACCTGGGGCATGCTGCTCGCCGGCCTGATGATGATCGGCGGCATCGTCTACCAGCGCCGCCAGGCGGGCAGCGAAGCGCGCAGCGAAACGCGCGCCCTGCCGCAACCCGCCTGATACCCGGTCGCGCCGGAAGCGGTTCCGACACCGCCACTCCGGCGCGGGCCCGCGCTCAGGTATTTGCGCGAGGCACGAGCGGGCCGCAGCCTACGCAAGGTCGACTGCGATCTGTCTGCGGGCGTTTGTCCCGCAATGGATAACTCGCGATAAGCGTCAGGTCTGTGAATCCCGACGACGCACCCGGCGCGCGACGACAAGCCCCGCCAGGCCGGTAATCAGCAGCAGGACGCCGCCCGGCTCCGGGATTGTGGCCGGCGTGAAAAGGATAGGAATTTCAATGCCATTTTTGGGAGTATCTCGTCCGTTCCTGTCCGAGTCAAACCTGAAATTCCTGCCCGCGGTTCCTGATCGCCCCGTAAAACCCGCTCCGGCACGCCCATTGTCTGTGCCTGTGGCCACCTGGGCGGCGGAAGTTTGCCGCTCAGGTGGCCACAGGCACGAGCCGCCCCCGACGAGCGAGTCTGTTCGTCTGGTGCCCTGCCACGCGATGCGCTGATCGAACTCGTAGTCCGGTGCGGGTTGCGCTTGCGGATCGAGGGTGTCGAGGGTGTCCGATCCGCTGTTCTGCATCTCCCACAGCGGCGGACCGCGCGCTGGCATCAGACGCGGCGGTGACTTAGGCTCGCCCAGATGGCCCAGAATCTCCCGGATCACCGGCCCCTCGGTGATGAAGGCGATGATCTTCATCTCGCTACCGCACTTGGGGCACAGCAGGGGCAGCACCTCATAG
>JAYVST010000674.1:0-4369 GCA_043775255.1 Burkholderiales bacterium | reverse complement strand
GGCGAAGAGGGTCGCGCGGATCGGCGGCTCGGCGGTCATGGCGCGGGTTTGGAGGTCGATCAGGCTATCTCGCATTCCTTGGACATGTTACGTCAATCGGATGGCGCATTCGGGAGCGTCCGCGCCGTGCGGGAGCGTCCGCGCCCCGGAAACTGCCCTTGACCCGTTTGTTGTCCGCCGGGAATAAGCCGTGACTCTTTTGAGTTCGGCACAAGAAAGTCCGATGCCTGATTCCGAACCCCCGGAATTCGCCGTCGGCGCGCCCGCGCTGCGCTGCATGCGCGCCACCGTCGCGTTCGCATTGGAAACGAGCAGGACGTACGTCAACGCTCCCAACAAGACATCGTGTTCGCTGACGACTAGAATCAAGCTTCGGTTTCCTGGTCAAAGGACCGCGTTGCATTAAAGTGGCATCCCGTGTGAGTTCGTGGTGAGAGCTGTGGTAACACGAGCACTCCAATAGACGAAAACGTTGATCATCGACGCTTTCGGTGCATAGTATGGATGTCACACCTCGCGCATCCGACGCAGGACTCTTTCGCCCCATGGCGTTTTTTCAGTTGTTGCCCACCCAAAGCCTTGACGATTTCTCGCACGTCATCCAGCTTGCGATCGCGCCGGTATTCCTGCTGACCGCGGTCGGCACCTTGCTCATGGTGCTCACCAACCGGCTCGGGCGGGCGGTAGACCGGCGCCGCAATCTGGAAGCGCGGATCGAAGACGGCGCGACCGCCGCTGTCGAGGCGCGGGCGCGCAGCGAGCTGGATTTGATCGCCCTGCGCGTGACCTGGATCTATCGCGCCATCGTTCTGGCAGTGTTCGGCGCGCTTTTCATCTGCCTCCTGATCGGCCTTGCGTTCGTCGATGCGTTTGTCGAAGGCAATTTCGCCAAAGGGCTGGCGATTCTTTTCGTGCTCGCGATGGTCGCGCTGATCGGTTCGCTGCTGGCATTCATGCGCGAGATTTTCCTCGCGGTCAGTTACACCAGTGGGCCTTGATCCGCCGTCTCGATGCGTTCGAGCCGATAGCCCTGCGTCATCAACGACACCAGACGCCATCCGGTGCGTCCACTGGCAAGGTCCAGCGCGCGGCGCAGGCGCGCGACGTGCGCGTCGACCGTGCGCGTTTCGAGCGCGGCACTGGTATGCCAGACATCGAGGCGCAATGCTTCGCGCGACCATGTCTGGTGCGGGTGGCGGAACAGTAACAACGCCAGTTCGAAATCCTTTGGCGTCAGCGGTACCGGCGAGCCTGAGAGGCTGACCGTCCCTGTTTCAAGGTCGAATCCATAGGGCGCGCTGTCTTGCGGGGTCATCGGTTCCTGGCGCGGTCAAGCCATCGCAACGCAAGTTCGGTCGAACGTAGCAGGTTGACGCTGCCTTCGATGCCCACCAAACTCAGCCTGCGCCGTATTTGCGCGTTCTCGCGGTGAATTCGGCATAGCCGATGAAGTTTTCGAACTCCGCAACGCTTTCGCGCAGGCCCGGCACCTGGCCGGCGTCTCCGGTGCGCCTGAACGCTTGCAGCGCCTGGCGCAGCGCCTGGTATTGCGCCAGCAGAGAAAACCCGAAGTACAGGACGATCGCAGCGCCGGCGGCCCCCTCGTCGGTGAGGGTGAAGCCCGGCGTGTCGACCACCATCACCGGACGCGGCAGGCGCGAACGCAATTGTTTGAGGAGCGGCGGCGGGACCATCGTGGGGAATACCATGTCCGCACCGGCGGCGGCATAGGCGTTCAGGCGCGCGACGGTTTCCTCCGCGTCACCCGAGACCCAATAGGCATCGCTGCGCGCAATGATCATGAATTCCGCATCCTTGCGCGCATCCACGGCGGCACGGATGCGGCCGACCACCGTATCTGCGGAGTGCAGGCGCTGCGGCACCTCGGCATGCTTGCCGAATGCATGGTCTTCGATGTGGATCGCGGCCACGCCGGCATTTTCGAAGTCGCGCACCGTGCGCCAGATGTTGGCGGCATCGTTGAAGCCGCCTTCGGCGTCGGCGATCACCGGGATGTCGACCGCGTCCGCAATGCTGCGTGCCTGGTCGACCATGTCTTGCAGCGACAGCACGCCGGTGTCGGGCAGGCCGAGCCGGCTGGCAGCGGTAGCGTAGCTGCCGATATAGACACAGGGAAACCCGGCGGCCTCGATCAGCCTGGCGCTCAGTGCGTCGGTGGCGCCGAGTGCGGCGACGGCCGTGCCGGCGCCGCCGAATTCGCGCAGCGAGCGCTTCACGGCACCCGCATGAAGCGCTGCGCGCGCTTGCCGGTGTCGACTTCCGAGGTATAGACGCTCCCCTGCGAATCGACGGCGATGTTGTGTACCCAATGGAAATCGCCGGCCTGACGCCCCGGGCGACCGAAGGCGCCCAGCACACTGCCGGTTTCGCGTTCGACGATGCGCACTTCATTGTTGGTGCCGTCGGCCATCAGCAGGTAGCGCTGCGCCGGGTCTTCCGACATCACCAGATCCCACACCGAGCCGGACCCGCGGGTGGCGGTGTC
Organism: Burkholderiales bacterium; assembly: GCA_043775255.1. GTDB lineage: Bacteria > Pseudomonadota > Gammaproteobacteria > Burkholderiales > JAEUOS01 > JAEUOS01. The sequence goes on along the minus strand of JAYVST010000674.1, from coordinate 1,863 downwards.
GAAGGTGAATTGGCGCACGAATTCGCCGTTCTTGCGGAACACCTGCACGCGATTGTTCATGCGGTCGCACACGTAGACTAAGCCGTCCCGAGCGAGGCGTACGCAATGCACCGGATTGGCGAATTGCGGCGACTCGGTGTTGTAGTCGGGGATTTTGGTGTCGTCGGGGCGGCGGCCGTAGGCGCCCCAATGGCGCTTGTAGGCGCCGCTGCCGGCATCGAAGACGATGACGCGACGATTGCCATAGCCGTCGGCGACATAAAGCTCATTGGCCGCCGCATCGAGCTCCATGTGCGCCGGGCGCCCGAGTTGATCGGGCGCATTGCTCCCTTTGCTCTGCCCGGGCTTGCCGATCTGCATGAGGAACTTGCCGTCCGCGCTGAACTTGAGCAGCATGTGGTCGGTGTTCGCATTGCCGCCGACCCATACATCGCCTTTCGGATCGACATGGATTCCATGCTCGTTGGCGGGCCAATCGTAGCCGGACCCCTTGCCGCCCCAGGCGCGCAACAGGTTGCCGGCACGGTCGAACTGCAACACCGGCGGTGCGGCCGTACAGCAACGTGAACGCGGTGGCGTGAGGGTGGCGCCGCGTTCGTCCTCGGTGAGCGTCAAGGGGCGATGCACGATCCAGATATTGTCGTCCCGATCGGTGGCAATGCCTGCCACCTGACCCAGGATCCAATTGTTCGGCAGTGGCTTGGGCCAGGTGGCGTCGACCGCGTAACGCGGGCCGCCGGCGGGACCCTCGACGCGTTGCGGCACTGGCGCACAGGCCGAAAGCAGAAGGGCGGCGAGGAGCCCCCCCACAACGAGAAGTTGACGCAGATGGTGCATGGCAGTCCCCGGTGAGTCCGGCCGAGCGGGCCGGAAAGGATTAACGGCGTGGCCCGCTATTTTGCGCGCACATGCTGTGCAAAGGTGTACTCATCGGTGCGGCCGTCGTAGGCGAGGCCCTGTTTCATCGCCCAGGTGGCGACCTGATGGTGAACCGGAATCAGGCCGAAGGTGCGTAGCGCAAGGGTGGCCGCTTCCTGGGCGCCGGCTTCGCGCTTTTTGTCGTCGGAATTCTGGAACCCTGCCTCGAGCAGTTCGTCTACGCGCGGCAGAGAGAACTTGCCCCAGTTCCAGGTACCGAAGCCTTTTTCCGCGTTCGGGGTGGCGAGCAGCGCACGCAGCGCCAGGTCGCCCGAGAACGAGCCCCAGCCCAGCATCGCGAAGGCGAAATCGCCATTGCGCGCCTTGGTGAAGTAGGTGGCTGCCGGGTGGGTTTCAACCTTGACTTGCAAGCCGATGCGCGTGAGCATCTGCGCGACCGCTTGCGCGATCTGATCGTCATTGACATAGCGGTTGTTCGGCGCCGCCAGGGTGAACGCGAAGCCATCCGGAAATCCGGCGTCGGCCAACAGTTTTTTGGCGCCATCGACATCCAGCGCGTCGGGTTTCAGGCCCGGCTCATGGCCGAAAACAGTTGGCGCAACCATGTTGGCGGCCGGGACGGCAAGGCCATCCATTACGCGTTCGGCGATGGCGCGGCGATTGATCGCCTTGGAAATCGCCTGACGCACGCGTACATCGACGAACGGGTTCTTGGTCAGCGGCTTGCCGTCTTTCGCGGTGACGCCCGGCGGATTGGCGCGCGCCTGGTCCATGTGAAAGAAAATGGTGCGCCACGAAACCTTTTGCGCGAGGACCAGCTTCGGGTCCTTTTTGAGGCGCGCCGCATCGGCAGTGGGGATGTTTTCGATCATGTCGACATCGCCTGCCAGCATGGCGGCCAGGCGCGGCCCGTCCGCCGGCAGAATCCGTAGCGAGGCGGTGGCGAACGCCGGTTTGGCGCCCCAATACGCGTCATTGCGCGCC
>JAYVST010000673.1:0-2277 GCA_043775255.1 Burkholderiales bacterium | reverse complement strand
TCATCATCCACCGCGCCATCCACTCGCCGTTCGGCCAGGTATTGAAGGCCATCCGCGAAAACGAAGCGCGCGCCATCTCGCTGGGCTACGACGTCGACCGCTACAAGCTCCTGGCTTTCGTGATCTCCGCCGCCCTCTCCGGCCTGGCTGGCGCCACCAAGACCCTGATGCTCGGTTTCGAGACCCTCACCGACGTGCACTGGCACATGTCGGGCGAAGTGGTGCTGATGACCCTGTTGGGCGGCATGGGCACGGTGCTGGGGCCGGTGTTGGGCGCTTTCGTCGTCAAGGGACTGGAAGACAAGCTGGGCGATTTCGGCGAACTGCTGGCAGCGACCACCGGCCTCGAATGGTTCAAAAGCATCGGCGAATCGGTCACGATCGTCACCGGCTTCATCTTCGTGGTCTGCGTGCTGTTGTTCCGGCGCGGCATCGTCGGTGAGCTGGCGGCGCTGTTGAAGAAGAAATAGGCGAGCGCCGCCGCGCGTCCGCAGCGGCAAGTTGTTGCGCAGGCTACAAGCCGGTGCCGCGAGGAACCACGATGTGCGCAGCCATCGAGGCGTTGCCGGCCATCCCAGGAGCCACCCATGCAGTTCGATGACGTTGTACTCGGTCGCCGAAGCATACGCGGCTATAAACCCGACCCGGTTCCCAGAGGGCTGATCGAGGAAATCATCGGCCTGGCGATGCGCGCTCCGTCGTCGATGAATACGCAACCGTGGAATTTCTACGTCATCACCGGCGAACCGCTGAATCGAATCCGCGCCGGCAATACCGAACGAATGACCTCAAGCGTGCCGCAGTCGCGCGAGTTCCGCACGGGCCAGGGTTTTGCCGGCAAGCATCGCGACAGACAGGTGGGCGTAGCCAAGCAATTGTTTTCCGCCATGGGAATCGAGCGCGATGACAAGGACGCTCGCCAGGACTGGGTGCTGCGCGGTTTTCGTCAATTCGACGCGCCCGTATGCGTGATCGTGACTTACGACCGCGTGCTCGACGGCAGCGACGATACGCCCTTCGATTGCGGCGCCGTGGCCACCGCCTTAGTCAATGCCGCCTGGTCGCGCGGGTTGGGCGCGGTGATCAACAGCCAGGGCATCATGCAATCGCCGGTAGTGCGTGAACACGCCGGAATAGCCGACGATCAGGTCATCATGAAAAGCATAGCGCTGGGCTGGCCGGACTACAGCTTCCCCGCCAATGCAGTGATATCCGCGCGCAAATCGGTCGATGAGGCCGCTGTATTCGTCGGTTTCGAGGATGACGCGCCGTTGGGCAGAACGCACCTGGAGCGAGCCTCATGACAATTCCCCGCCGCGCATTCCTGCGCCTGGCCGTGGGCGCCGCTGCGCTGCCGGCCGTACCGCGCATTGCCCGGGCGCAAGCCTATCCGTCACGGCCGGCGCGCATCATCGTCGGCTTTTCCGCCGGCGGCGCCACCGACATCCAGGCGCGCTTGATGGGTCAGTGGCTCTCGGAGCGCCTGGGCCAGACGTTCGTCGTCGAGAACCGCGCCGGCGCCAGCGGCAATATCGGGACCGAGGCGGTCGCCAAAGCACCTGCGGATGGCTACACGCTGCTGCAAATCGTGACCCCGCATGCGATCAATGCCGCGCTCTACACCAACTTGAGTTTCGACTTCATGCGCGACATCGCGCCTGTCATTTGCGCCGCGCGCCTGGCTTACGTTGTCGTGGTCAATCCGTCGCTCTCCGCCACGACCTTGCCCGAGTTCATCGCATACGCCAAGGCCAACCCGGGCAAGGTCAACTACGGGTCGGCGGGCCAGGGTACGCCGCAGAACATCGCCTGCGAACTCTTCAAGATGATGACCGGGCTCAATCTGGTCCACGTCCCGTACAAGGGCGGTGCGCCGGCGGTTGCCGATCTGGTCGCCGGCCACGTGCAGGCGGTTTTCGCGCCCGTGTCGGAGTCGATCCAACTGATCAAGGCCGGCAAGCTGCGCGCCCTGGCGGCAACGACCGCAGCCCGTCTGGATGTGCTACCGGAACTTCCAACGGTGGGCGAGTTCGTGCCAGGTTATGAGGCCAGCGGTTTCGCGGGCATCGGCGTGCCCCGGAACACCCCGGCCGAAATCATCGCCATGTTGAACAAGGAACTCAACGCCGGTCTCGCCGACAGCAAGATCAAAGCGCGCATCGTCGAGCTGGGCGGCACGGTGCTTGGCGGCTCGCCCGCAGATTTCGAAACCATCCTCTCCGACGCCACAAAAAAGTGGGCAAGGGTGATCAAGTTCGCGGGCATCAAGGCTGAATA
>JAYVST010000672.1:0-2537 GCA_043775255.1 Burkholderiales bacterium | reverse complement strand
ATGGATGCGGGCGATGTCTACATCCTCAACGATCCGTATTCCGGCGGCACCCACCTGCCCGACATCACGCTGTTCATTCCGGTATTCAGCGGTGCGCATATGGTGGGCTTCTCGGTGGCGACGGTGCACCACCAGGACATGGGTGGCATGGCGCCGGGCTCGATTCCCACCAACGCCACCGAGATCTACCAGGAAGGCCTGCGCATTCCGCCGCTCAAATACATCGAGCGCGGCCAGGTCAACGACACCCTGGAGGCGATGCTGCGCCTGAACATCCGCCTGTCCGATACCTTCATGGGCGATCTCAACGCCCAGTTGTCGGCCTGCACGGTCGGTGCGCGCCGCCTGAAGGAACTGTGCGAGGGCCAAGGGGCGCTGCGCGTGATGCGGATTTTCGAGCTGCTCCTGGACCGCTCCGAACGCATGACCCGGGCCGCCCTGCGCAGCCTGCCCGAGGGCACCTACCGCTATGTCGACTGGCTCGATAACGACGGCGTCGACCTCGACCGCCGGGTGCGCATCGAGGTTGCCGCCACCGTGCGCGACGGCGCCATCCACTTCGACTTCACCGGCTCGAATCCGCAGGTGCGCGGGCCGATCAACTGTGTGCCCTCCGGCGCGCGAGCCGCCGCTTATTACGCCGTGCGCGCGCTGACCGACGCGCAGATTCCCACCAATGGCGGCTGCTTCCGCCCGGTGACCCTGCACCTGCCGGAAGGCTCGATCGTCAACCCGGTGGCGCCGGCGGCCGTCAACGCGCGCACTGCCACCATCAAGCGCATCTGCGGCGCGATGATCAGCGCGTTCGCCGACGCGGTGCCGGAGCGTGTGCCGGCGCCTTCCGCGGGCCTCTCGGTGATGCTGGCCTTCGGCGGGCGACGCGCCGACGGCAGCCATTTCATCCTCTCCGAACTGGTGTGCGGCGGCACCGGCGCCAGCCGCGACCTGGACGGCGTCGATTGCCTGCAGACCGACGGCTCCAACAGCATGAACCAGCCGATCGAGGCGCTCTGCCTGGACGCGCCGATCCGCATCCTGCGCTTCGGCCTGCGCCCGGACTCCGGCGGCGCCGGGCGCCGGCGCGGCGGCCTGGGCGTGGTGCGCGAATACGAATTTCTGGCCGACGACATCCGCCTGACCTTCCGCGGCGAGCGCCATTTCACCGCCGCGCGCGGCGCTGGCGGCGCCGGCGATGGCGCCATGTCGGTGGCCACCATCTACCGCGCCGATGGCCGCGTCGAGCCGATCTCCAAGGCCGTCACCACGGTGTCGCGCGGCGATCGCCTGGTGCTGGAAACGGCCGGTGGCGCGGGTTACGGCGACCCGAACCTGCGCGAACCCGACCGGGTTGCCGCCGATGTCGCCAATCGCAAGGTCGGCGCCGCAGCCGCGCGCGCGGTCTACGGGTTTTTCGAAAGAGGTGTGAAATGAACCTGCGCATCGCCTTCCTTCTTGCAGCCCTGCAGGGCGCCGCCGGCGCGCAGGCCCAGTATCCGGTAAAGCCGATCCGCATCGTGCTGCCGTTCGGCGCCGGCTCTTCCACCGACGCTGTCGTTCGGGTGCTGGCGCCGCCGCTCTCGGCCGCGCTGGGCCAGCCGGTGGTGATCGAACCGCGCCCGGGCGCCGACGGTGCGGTCTCGGCCATCGAAGTCGCGCGCGCGGCACCGGACGGCTACACCTTCGGCATCGGCAGCGGCGGGCCGATGGCGGCGGTGCCGGCGCTGCGCAAGAACCCGCCCTATGACGTGAACGTCGATTTCACCCCGATCACCGACATCGGGCGCTACACGGTGTTTCTGTTCGTCAACAGCACCGTTCCGGCGAAGACCCTGCAGGAATTCGCAGCACATGTGAAAGCCAACCCCGGCAAGCTCGCCTACGGCACCGGCAACCCGAGCGGCATCGTCGCTTTCGCGCAGTTGAACGCACTGCTCGGCTTGGACATGCTGCATGTGCCCTACAAGTCGGCCCCGCTGGTGATGCCGGATCTGCTTGCCAACCGTGTGCAGGCCCTGATGGACCCGCCGGCGGTGGCGCTGGCCTATGTCAAGGAAGGCAAGCTGCGCGCGCTGGTCACCACCCTCAACCGGCGCTCGCCGCTCCTGCCCGATGTGCCGACCATCCACGAGGCGGGCCTGCCGCAATTCACCATTTCCAACTGGATGGGGTTGATCGGGCCGGCGAAGCTGCCGCGCGAGATCGTCGAGCGCCTCAATCGCGAACTGGGTGCGATTCTCAGAAAGCCGGGGGTCGTCGCGGCGCTCGAGCGGCAGGCCTTCATGCCGAATCCCTCCACGCCGGAGGAGTTCGGCGCCTTCATCCGCGAGCAGGTGCAGTCCTACGGCAGCCTGCTGCGCGCCGCCGGCGTGCAGCCCGATTGAGGCGCTCGCGCCAATGTCGGCAGCGCTGTTCTCGCCTATCGCACTACGCGGCCTGACGCTGCCCAACCGCATCGTCATCTCGCCCATGTGCCAGTACAGCGCGGCGGACGGCTGCGCCACCGACTGGCACACCATCCATCTGGGCCATCTGGCGTT
>JAYVST010000671.1:0-3504 GCA_043775255.1 Burkholderiales bacterium | reverse complement strand
GCACGTCCCCCAGCTTTTCGAATACAGGGAGTTGCTCATCCCGCCGGATCCGCAGCGCCTCGTCCAGGTCGCCTCGCGCCTGATACACGTCCGCCATCTGGCCCAGCGTGATCGCCCGCGACCGCACGTCCCCCAGCTTTTCATACACCGGCAGCTCTTCATCCCGCCGGATTCGCAGCGCCTCGTCCAGGTCGCCGACACCAAAACACAGGGCAGCCAGTTCGTCCAGAAGCATCACACGAGCTGAGTCCGGTACATCGGGCGAAACAAGAATCGTGCGCAGTTCGGCCATGCGCCGCGACCGCTCGGCCAACGCGCGGCTGTCGACTCCAGGGGCCCATCTTGCCGACTCCGCAGTGGCTTTCGCCCAGTCAGGTTCGACAAAATCATAGATGCCGGAGCGCCAGGCCCACAGATCCGGTGCATTGGCGACAAGCGTCGGGACCTGGTTCGGGTGAACCCAGAGCAGAAGGCGAGCCGCAACTTTTCGGGTGATGGCCTCGCGGCGTAGGTTGAAGTCCTGCCACCTGTCCGGCTCGAACCAATTCTCGCCGCCGAGCACTTGAATCACGTCGGCACGGGACGACACCTCGATCAAGCCTTCTTCCACTTCCGAGAACGACGTGCAATCGCCAATCTCGAAAGACACCGCATGCAACTGCCCATCCAGGCAAATGTCTTGCAAGCGCGACAGCAGGAGTTCGCGATACAGCATGCTGCGAAATTCGATGAACAACAACTGACTGCGCGGCCCGGCGCGCAATGCCACGGCTAGACGCCCGAATTCTTCAGCGTGATCAGGGTGAAGATCGGCAGCCGCTGTGTGGCGCGAGAAATCGAATTTGAACTTCGCGTCGTCCGCGTTAGGGCTCACGGCTCAGTGCTCGGAAGCAGCTGCCAAGAGTTCTGCGCGCCGGTAGCCTTCGAGCGTGCGTACAGCGGGATGCGGGCGCCGCCAGGAACCGTCGTTGTATTCGAGCAGGGCAAGGTTATTGAGTAACTTGTGCGCGCGCGGCTGGGTGTCCAGCACCTTGTGATTGCGGTACTCCGTGACCAGAAGGGCGTAGTCGTCGGCCTCAAGCCAGCGGCGGAACTCCGCCCCCAGTTTTGCTACTGCCTTTTGCACGACGTCAACGTCGATCCTGTCCCCGTTCATCAGTTCACAAGACAGCTTGAGAAGGCGCAGTAGTTCGCGAGGATGGCCGCCCGAAGAAGTAACCAGTTGCTCGATGGTCTGTTCGTCGGCGAAGAGGGATCGCGCGGCGCGGCGCAACAGCATGTCCTTCATGGCATCGATACCCGGCAGGTGGGGATTACCGTCGATGTCGGTCAGTTTGATCAGCGGCAACACCAGGTCGCAATCGAGCAGTTGCGGGATCGCGCCGTCATATTTCATGCTCAGCGGCGCGGTGTACACCACGAGGGCCTCGATTTCGAGGAGTTGCGAGGCGTCCGCGACGAAAAATCGACGTGAGTCATCGCTGCTCATCTTGTCGGTGCCGTCGATGATGAAAAGCACGCGCCGCCCGCGTCCCGCCTGGGCGAGCGTGTGCTCGGCATCGCCCAAAAAAGCATTGAACGCAGCCGAAAACTGGCTGAAGCCATTGCGCACGACGGTACGGAACGCTTCCTTGTAGGTCGTGTTGGTCTTGAAGGCGCTGGTGAACTTGGTGAACAGACCGATCAACGCCGGAATGCCGCCGTACGCCTGCACGCCGGCTTCGATGTTCATCGAAAGTTCCTTGCGGCGCTCTTCGGTCAACACCTGTTCGGTAAACCAGCGCTCGAGCGGTGCAAGCTTTTCGTTCGCGAAGCCGATCCGATCGTTCTGCAGGCGCAGCAGAAGCGCCTTGGCCAAGGCCATCAATACGTCAGCATATTGCAGGTTGTTGCGGTCGAGTTCAGCGGTGACGTCGAGCGCGACCACGTAGAACTTTTCGGCGCTGGAAAGAGTATCCGCATAACGGCGCAGCTCGGTTGATTTGCCTGAGCCGATGTGGCCAAAAAACAGGACATGGCGTCTTTTCGGTGGGTAAAAAGAGAATGGGTTCAGGCCCACGCCGAATTTGGCGGCCAACCCTTGCAACATGACCTCGTTGCCGCGCGCCGCCGCGGTATCGACGTTGCGTGGATCATCGGGTTCGAGCGCCTCCTCGAACTCGATGTTTCGCAGTACTTCAAAGCGGTTGGAGGGAGGGGGAGCAGTCACGTCCGCTTTTCGTGCAAGGCGACCAAAGATTGTACTACCGAGGCTTCCCGCATGACGGCTTCCAAGCTTCTTCCGAGACTTTCTCTCTCCGATTGCTGGCCGGGGCTATCGGGGCAGCACGGAAGCGCCCATCATAAACTCGTCGACGGCCCGCGCGCACTGCCGCCCTTCGCGGATGGCCCACACCACCAGCGACTGGCCGCGCCGCATGTCGCCGGCGGCGAATACCTTGGCCACGTTGGTCTTGTAGGCACGATCCCCCTCGGTGGGCGCCTTGGCATTGCTGCGCGCGTCCTTCTCGACACCGAAGGCGTCGACCACGGTCTGCGCGGGTGACACGAAGCCCATCGCCAGCAGAACGAGGTCGGCCTTCATCTCGAACTCGGAGCCCGTCACCTCGGCCATCTTGCCGTCTTTCCATTCAAGTCTGCAGGCGATCAGCTTCTCGACCTTGCCGTCCTTGCCTTCGAAGCGCTTGGTAGCCACGCTCCAGTCGCGTTCGCAGCCTTCTTCGTGGCTCGACGAGGTGCGCAGCTTGGTCGGCCAGTAGGGCCAAACCAGCGGTTTGTTCTCTTCCTCCGGGGGCATCGGCAGGAGCTCGAACTGCGCCACCGACGCCGCGCCGTGACGGTTGGAGGTGCCGACACAGTCCGAGCCGGTATCGCCGCCGCCGATAACGACCACGTGCTTGTCAGTGGCCATGAGTTGATCAGCCAGTTGGTCGCCGGCGTTGACGCGGTTTTGCTGCGGCAGGAATTCCATCGCGAAGTGAATGCCGCCGAGCTCGCGCCCCGGCACCGGAAGGTCACGCGCTTGTTCGGCGCCGCCGGAAATGACCACCGCATCGAATTCGTCCATGACCTGCTTGGCCGGCAGGGCTTCCTTCGCCAGATTGGTGATTTTCGGGTCGATCGGCTTGTCGCCCACGAACACGCCGGTGCGGAAGATCACGCCCTCGGCCTGCATCTGCGCGACCCGGCGATCGATCAAGTGCTTTTCCATTTTGAAGTCGGGAATGCCGTAGCGCATCAGCCCGCCGATCCGGTCATTCTTCTCGAACACCGTGACCGAGTGGCCCGCGCGCGCCAGCTGCTGCGCGCAGGCGAGGCCGGCTGGCCCCGAACCGATGACCGCCACGGTTTTGCCGCTGCGGACCTTGGGCACTTGCGGGGCGATCCACCCTTCCTGCCACCCGCGATCGACGATTGCGCATTCGATCGATTTGATCGTCACCGGCTGGTCGACGATGTTCAGCGTGCAGCTCGCCTCGCACGGGGCGGGGCAGATGCGACCGG
>JAYVST010000670.1:0-3384 GCA_043775255.1 Burkholderiales bacterium | reverse complement strand
GCCGTCCACCGTGGCGCCGATCGGATTTTCGCAGGAAGGCCTGCCGGTGGGCGTGCAGATCGTCGGTCCGCAGTATGGCGACTTGACCACGATCGAACTGGCGCGCCTGATCGAGCGCGGTTACGGCGGATTTGTCGCGCCACAGGGGTTTGAGTAGGCCTGATCGCACACCATCCATCCGTTCTTCGCGAGGTGTCCGCATGTGCCGCAACATCAAGACCCTGTTCAATTTCGCGCCGCCTGCGACCGATGATGAAATCCGCGCGGCTTGCGTGCAGTTCGTGCGCAAGCTCTCCGGCTTCAACAGTCCGTCGCAGGCCAACAAGCCCGCCTTCGACCGTGCCGTCGAGGAAGTGACAGCGGCGGCGCGCGGGTTGATGGCGAGTCTGGTTACTTCGGCAAGCCCGCGTGATCGCGCAGTGGAAGCGGCGCGGGCGCGGGCGAAATCGGCGCTGAGGTTTCAGCGGGTGCTGTAGGGGTTCGTCGCGCAATGTGCCGGGATGATCGATCAAACTGAAAAGGACGAAAAATGCAGACAGGCAAGGCACCGTTACGCATCGGCATCGCCGGATTGGGCGCCATCGGCAAGAGCGTCGCTGAAAAGCTGGACGCGGGCATTCCGGGTTTGCAGCTCACGGCAATCGCCGCTCGCGACATCGAGGCGGCGCGCGGTCGCGTCAAGCTCAAGGCGCCGTGTGTTTTTACCGACATTGCCGGGCTGGAGCCGCATTGCGACGTGGTGGTTGAGTGCGCGCCGGCTGCGGTGCTGGCGGAGATTGCCCGCCCGATGCTGGCCGCCGGAAAGAAGGTGGTGGTGCTGTCGGTCGGCGCGCTGCTGCGCCATATGGACCTGATCGACCTGGCGCGGGCGCATGGCGGCCAGATCATCGTGCCCACCGGCGCCCTGATCGGGCTCGACGCCGTGACCGCGGCGGCGGAGGGCGCCATCCACTCGGTGCGCATGATCACGCGCAAGCCAGTAAAGGGCTTAGTCGGCGCGCCCTATCTGGTGGAGAACAACATCGCCATCGAAGACATCAAGGCGCCGCTGCGCGTTTTCTCCGGCTCGCCGCGCGATGCGGCGGTGGGTTTCCCTGCCAATCTCAACGTCGCGGTGGCGCTGTCCTTGGCCGGCATCGGGCCGGACAAGACCACGCTGGAAATCTGGGCCGATCCTGACCTGGAACGCAATACACATCGCATCGAGGTGGAGGCGGACTCGGCGTCCTTTTCCATGGAAATCCGCAACATTCCGTCAGAAAATCCAAAGACGGGGCGGATCACGGCGTTGAGCGTAATCGCCACCTTGCGCAAGATGACTGGCGCGCTGCGGGTAGGTACGTAAGCAAAAAAACCCCGGCCGTGGCCGGGGTTTTTTCGGATCTGCCGGGTTTCAAGCAGCCATTTTGCGCCGACGGGCAACGGCGCCGATGAGCGCCAAGCCTGCCAGCAACATGGCGTATTCGGCAGGTTCCGGCACTGGAGCGGCAACGAGGAATCCGCGAATTTCCCCGCCTGCGAACGCGCTGGTGTGAATGTTGAGGTAAGCCTTGCCTGAGTCGATTCCGCCGAGGAGGGCGGAAAAAGCGGTACCGGTGGTGCCACCGTTTGCGGTGATGAATGCCGGATTCCAGCTTGCCGGCAATGTCATGAAAAACACAGGGGACGTGTAGAACGCCGAGGTGACTCCCGAAGGGAAATCAGTGAACTTTGGGAGCATGGAGGCAACGCCGGCATTAAGTAGTCCGGGATTCGTTGTGCAACAGTGAATGTGCGAATTGGTTGTTGTTCCGATGAGCCCGGCGAAGGAAATCTGCAACTGCATGGTGAACTCATCGGGATTGATGGTGATGATTGCCGATCCGGTGCCGGGCGAAGCATTGGCCGGGCTTTCGTTGGGGCCGGTCAGTGTGGCGTTATAGACCACTTCATGGGCCACGGCGGGCGTCCCGAGAAGTGCCATCGATGCGAATCCAATTGCTGCAAAAACCCCTTTGACATTCATGGTTGCTATCCTCCAGAGAAAGTAGTGGGCTGCGGGATCGGGTCGAGACAAGAATTTGAGTTGCTTGATAGTTCCTCGAATCTGTACCGTCTGATGCGAGTGCTGGTTCTTTTTGGACTACGCCGGTAGTCCGAGATGGCTGTTGGGTTGCCTTGCAAGCTTCGGGCGGGATACCCGGTCAACACGTATTTATTGTCTTTATTCCATGGATTGCAACGTCGCGTAACTTTTTTCTGCCGGATCAATGAAAATCCGGCGACCGGGCAAGAAGCTTTCCCGGTTGCGAGGTGTCATCGACCACCCGCTTGGCGATCAACGCGTCCGGCCTCGATCTTCTCCGCGCCCTTCGCACCATTGGCAAGGTGCATGAAGACCTTGGAGTTGAGCAGATAGATCAAAGGATGTCTTTGAGGCCCTTCACGGCTTTGAGAAAACGCGCGGTCTGCGCGTCGGGTTTGACGCGAGGGTGCGCCGCCGGGCGGCGACGCACCGGGCCGGCGGCGGGCTTGCTCCGGGTTGATGGTGGAACACGTGTGGCGGGTTTCAAGGTCAGCCCTACGAAGCGAGATTCGATATCGTATCAACGCGGGGTGCGGCGCTTTGGCAGATCCTATGCGTCAGCATTCACTCGCCTTGGTCGCCTGAATCAACATCGTCTGCGGCACTTTGATGCGGAGTGCCTGGGCGGCATTCAGGGATAGCGCTCCACGCGGCACTCGTACCAGCCAGTCTTGATGTTCTGCTCGGGCGGGCGTCGAATGGAACCTCGTCGCAGGCATTCCAACACCATCGCAACGACGACTCCGCGCTGCGACATGCGCGCTCTCGCATGCGCGGTGAACCGGAGTCGCGCCGAATGGACGTTACGCGTTTACAGCTCGATGGAAAATACTGGGGGGGGGGGCGACTTTGTCAATACCTTTTTCACCCCGTCCGGATCTGCCCTCCCCGTAGTTGTCGTTTGTGTCCGAAGATGAGCAAAGAGGAGCGCGATCGCGCGCATCAATGAAAATCCCGCGACCGCGTCAGCAGCTTTCCCAATAGCGCCGTGTCATCGACCACCCGTTTGGCGATCAGGTGCGAGACCTTGCCGTCGGTTTCCCGTTTGACCCTCTCGCAAGAGAGAGTGGCGGACGGCCAATAGTTCTGGCGTTTACGCTCGCATAGGCGTGCTTGGCGAGCGTACAATAATTTGTCTTTTAGTCAGCTTTCCTCAGGTACGCTTCACCCTGCTAACCTGAGCGCAATCTTCTCTCGTTCGGATGCAAAGGACTTACTGACCATGCTCGCCAAACTTACCAGCAAATCGCAAGTCACCCTGCCCAAAGCATTGCGTGAAATGCTGGGCTTATCGCCCGGCGACCAGGTTGCGTTCACAC
>JAYVST010000669.1:0-4481 GCA_043775255.1 Burkholderiales bacterium | reverse complement strand
CCGGCGGCCGGACTTGGCGTTCCGACCCGCAACGGCATGCTGCTGGCCGAGAAGGCGGTCAACGCCGCAGGCGGGGTGCACGGACGGCAAATCAAGATCATTCTCGAGGACGACGCCAGCAATCCGGACAACGCGCGCACCAAGACGACTGCGCTGGTGCACAACGAGAAAGTGGTTGCGATGCTCGGGCCGGGCCAGGTCGCGCAGGTCGTGGCGTCCGGCGCGATCACCGATCCGCTCAAGATTCCGCAGATCGTGCCCGCAGGGCTCTCTGTGCCGCTCGAGCGCGATCGACGCTGCGTCTTCCATCTGCTGCCGGCGCAGGAGCTCAACGCGCGCGCGATGATGGAATACGCTGCCAACGGGCTCAAGGTCAAGCGCCTGGGCGTGTTGCACGACGCGGGTTACGGCAACGTCGTCATGAATGCGCTGAAAGCGATCCAGTCCTCGTATCCCGGGATCGAATTCGCGGCGATCGAGAAGTTCGAACTCGGTGCGACCGACGTAACGACTCAGGCAGCCAAGCTGCGCGCGGCCAATCTGCAGGCCGTGATGGTGGTGGCCACGTCGGCGACGCCGTTTCGCGCGGTCAAGCAGGTGCGGCTCGACCTGCCGGTGATCGCCGCGATCGGCTCTTCGTCCTACGAATACGTCAAGGCGATGGGCGATGCCGCGGACAACATCGTGATCCCGGAATTTCTCGTCGGAGAAGACCCGCTGCCCGCGCAGAAAGCGTTCGTCGACATGTACCGCAAAGAGTTCGGTGTGCCGCCGAAGAATTTCGAGGCGGCCGGTTGGGACATGGTGCAGTTCATGGCCACTGCATTGCGCACTGCGGCCGCGGACGCCAAGTCTGCGGACGTGTGTGAAACGCTGCGGCGGGCACACCAGGGCGTGCTTGCGGCCTACGACTTTCGCGAACCCGACTTGACCGGCATGAAGCTCCAAAGCTTCATCTACTCGAAGCTGGTGAACGGGCAGTACACGCGCCTGCCGTTCCGCGCCAGCGCCCAGTAGGCCGAGGCCGGGCATGCCGGTTGCGGCGCGGTCTGCGCGCCAGAAGGGATAGCCGATGCTATCCAGCCTGGTCGCGCAGGCGGTACTTTCCGGAGTCACCAACGGGGTCATCTACGCTCTTATCGGCATAGGTCTCGCGGTGATTTACAAGGGCAGTCGCGTGATCAACGCGATGCAGGGCGAGTTTTCGTTGGTCAGTGCGGTCGTTGCCGTTTTCGCGATGAAAGCCGCCGGGTTTTCGTATCCGCTGGCATTCGCCGTCGGCGCGCTGACGGGAACTCTGATGGGGGTAGCCATCGAGCTCTTCTTCGTACGCCCGCTGATTCGGCAGAATGCGAGCGAAGATGCCTTCCTTCTGCTCACCATCGGCTTAGGGTTCGCCTTGTCGGCGTCGGTCCTGTACTTCGCCGGGCGCGACTACTTCACCCTGCCGACGATCGGACCCGACGCGACGGCGATCGTGTTCGACGCGACCATCCGCCACCACGCCATCGCGGTCATCGCAATCGCCTGCCTTATCGTGGCCGGCTTGCGCTTGTTCTATCGTCATACCACTATCGGCCTGGCGATGATGGCCGCATCGATCGACGCCGATGGTGCGGCCACCACCGGCATCAGCGTTAACGCGATGCGGACGGCGACCTATGCCGCAGGCGGCCTGCTCGGCGCGCTCGCCGGGATCCTGGTCGCTCCGCTGATTCCCGTCAGCTATCACATGGGACTCCTCTTCACGCTCAAAGGCTTCTGCGCCGCCATGATCGGCGGCCTCACCAATCCGCTTGGAGCGATTTTCGGCGGTGTCATCTTAGGCCTGCTCGAGGCGCTTGCCATCGTGTTCCTGGCGTCGGCCTACAAGGACGTGGCGGCGCTCACCGCGCTGCTGTTGATCATGATGGTCCTCCCGCACGGAATCTTCGGCCGGGCCGGACGCAAGGGCGGTTGAGATGGCCCGACGACGATGGCTGGTGCTTGCGGGGTTGATTGCCTGGGCCGTGTTGCCGCAGGTATTGTCGCGGCAGTATGTGGATCTACTCGTCTTTGCCGCCATCTACGGAACGGCCGGGCTGGGCGTCGGACTGCTGCTCGGGCATGGCGGCATCGTGACCCTGGCGCAGTCCGCGTTCTACGCGATCGGAGCCTACGCGTCGGCGTATGCCACGGCAACGCTGAAGTGGCCGTTGCCGGCCGGCGTGCTGGCCGGTGCGCTGTTGTGCGGCACGCTTGCCTTCGCCCTTGGCTGGCCCGTGTTGCGTTTCAGGGGCTATTTCCTCGCCATCGCGACCCTTGCGCTGGCGCTCATCGCCAACGCCCTGTTCTACGAATGGGACTGGTTGACCGGGGGTGTCATAGGCATCGGTTCGATCCCCAAGGCGAACCTGTTCGGACTGGTGCTCGACACGCCTGCCAGGTTCTACTACGTGGCATGGCTTGTGCTGGGCATTGCCATGCTGCTGGTGCGCAATCTGGTTGCCGGCCGCACCGGCTTGGCCGTCAGGGGCATGCGCGATTCGAGCGAAGCCGCGCGCGGGCTCGGCATGGACGTCCACCTGCTGCGGGTGCAGATGTTCGTGGTGTGCGCGGTCCTCGGGAGTATCGCCGGCAGCATGTTCGCGCACTACACGGGCTATGTGAGCGTGGCAAGCTTTTCGATCGACACATCCATCCTGTTTCTCCTGATCCCGGTTCTCGGTGGCGTCACCAGCATCGCCGGCGTGGTGGTCGGTGCGGTCTTCATCACTTTCGTGCCGGCGCTGTTAAGCGGCATCGGGGAGCTGCATGGTGTCGTATTCGGTCTCGCGCTGGTGCTGGTCGTGCTCGCGGCGCCGCACGGCATTGTCGGCGTCGTCGGGAGCTTGCGCGTCCGCTTCGGGAAGACGGGCGACGGGGCCGCCGGACCCGGTACAGCGGCGCCATGACCACGGCGGCGCTTGAGCTTGACCGGATTGGCCACAGGTTCGGTGGCCTGAAGGTGTTGTCGTCGGTGAGCTTCGTCGTAGACGACGGCTGCATCGCGGGACTTATCGGGCCCAACGGGTCGGGCAAGAGCACCTTGTTCAACATCTTGAGCGGCTTCATTGCGCCATTTTCCGGCGCGGCCCGTCTGTACGGACAGCCCTTGGGACCGATGAGTGTGGAGAAGCGCTGCCGCGCAGGTCTGATGCGCACATTCCAGACACCCAAGGTGTTCGAACACATGACCGTGCTGGAGAACCTCATGGCTGGGGTTTACAGCAGCACGCGCTCCGGGTTGATCGCGAACATGCTTGCGCTGCCGCATGCGCGCCGCGAGATCGTACTGATGCGGGACAAAGCCGGATTGCTTGGCCGCCGCTTCGGGTTCGAGCGGTTTCTCGATGTGCCGGCCGGCAAGCTCACCGGCGGTCAGCGGCGCATGCTGGAAATCGCGCGATGCTATGCGGCCCAGCCGCGCTTGTTGCTGCTCGATGAACCATCCACAGGGCTGAGCACCGAGGAGATCGAGCAGCTCGGCGCGAGCCTTCAGGAACTCAATCGGGAAGGAATCACCCTCTTGCTCGTCTCGCACGACATGCGCTTGATGAGCATCGCAGGCGCCGTGCAGGTCCTTTATTTCGGCGAGATCATCGCCGCCGGCACGATGGCCGAGATTCAGAACGACGCCCGCGTGCGCGAGGCTTATCTTGGTGCTTGAGCGGATCGATCGCCATGCTTGAAGTCGAAGGCCTGTATGCCGGTTACGGCTCCTTGCCGGTGTTGCACGGCGTGAGCCTGCGTGCCGACAAAGGGGAGATCGTCGCGCTGGTGGGCGCCAATGGCGCGGGCAAGAGCACGCTGGTGCGCGCCATATGCGGGCTGCTGCGCCCGACGGCGGGAAGAATCTTCAAGAGCGGCGTAGACGTAACCGCCGTGCCGACTCACCTGCGCATGCGCACCGGGCTGGCAGTCGTTCTGGAGAATCGCCGCCTGTGGGGAGAACTCACGGTGCACGAGAATTTGCGCCTTGCCGAAGCTTATGGCGGCCGTCGTGCGGACCATTCGAAGCCGGTTTTTACGATGCGCGAAATGCTGGAACTCTTTCCCGTATTGGCGGAGCGCAACAGCAGTCCGGTGGAACTGCTCAGCGGTGGCGAACAGCAGATGGTCGCCATAGCGCGCGCCTTGCTGATGCAACCTGACCTGCTGATCATGGATGAACCTTCGGCCGGCCTTGCGCCGAAGATGGTGATGAACATCCTGCTGGTGATTCGCGGTTTGCGCGAGCGCGGCATCAGCCTGTTGCTGGTGGAGCAGAACGTGGCTCTGGTGTCCGATATCGCCGATCGTGGCTACGTGATCGCCCTCGGGCACATGGTGCATGAAGTCCGCAAGGGGGAGTGGGCCGGCTTTCTCTCGAACAAGGCGCTGGTCAAGGCCTATCTGGGTGGATGAGAGGAGATGTCTCGCCGCAATCCAAGCAGTGTCGCCCGGTGCACTCGGGCCGGCGC
>JAYVST010000668.1:0-1724 GCA_043775255.1 Burkholderiales bacterium | reverse complement strand
CATTGATACGCCGGTAGCGGTGATCACTGCGCACGGCAGCGCCGACAACGCGGTGGCAGCGCTCAAGGCGGGGGCGTTCGACTATCTTTCAAAGCCGGTGGCGCTGGAGCAATTGCGCACGCTGGTGCGATCGGTGATCGACGTGCCGGACAAGGCAAGCGCCGGCGTTTCGCGTTCGACCGGCCGCGTGCTGCTCGGCGATTCGCCGCCGATGGCCGAGGTGCGCGCGCTGATCGACCGGGTCGCCCGCAATATGGCGCCCGTGCATCTGACCGGCGAATCCGGAAGCGGCAAGGAGCTTGCCGCGCGCCGCATTCATGACTTGAGCCGTCGCGGCGGCGCCTTCGTCGCCGTCAATTGCGGCGCGATTCCCGAGTCCCTCATGGAAAGCGAGTTCTTCGGCTATCGAAAGGGCGCGTTTACAGGCGCCGACGACGACCGCGAAGGGTTTTTCCAGGCGGCGGGCGGCGGCACGCTGTTCCTCGACGAGGTCGCCGACCTGCCGCTGTCGATGCAGGTGAAGCTGTTGCGGGCAATTCAGGAAAAGCAGGTGCGCCGGGTTGGCAGTACCACCGAGGAGGTGGTCGATATTCGACTCATCAGCGCGACCCACCAGAGTCTCGCTGTGCTGGTCTCCGAAGGAAAATTCCGCCAGGACCTGCTCTATCGTCTTGATGTGATCGACATCAAGATGCCGGCTTTGCGCGAGTCCCGCGAAGACATTCCCGTCCTTGCACAGGCGATCCTGGCCCGCATGTCCGGGCACAACCGCACACCGGCGACCCTGACCGAGGCCGCACTTGCACAGTTGTCGGGCTACGATTATCCGGGCAATGTGCGCGAACTGGAAAACCTTCTGGAGCGCGCCATGGCCCTGGCGGTCGGCGAGGATATCGACGTATGCGACCTTCGACTGCTTCCGCACGCCCAGGATGGCGCCCTGCGCGTCGGCGAAACCGCAGGCGGCCCGGCGCGACCGGGGACACTGGGCGAGTTGTCGCTTCAGGAGTATCTGGATCGCGCCGAGCGTGAAGTGATTCTTTCTACCTTGGCGCAGACCGGAAACAACAGGACGGCGGCGGCGCGAGTGTTGGGCGTCACATTTCGTTCATTGCGCTACCGCTTGCAAAGGCTCGGCATTGGTGGAGATTGATCGGCCGCGCGCGGGCGCAATGCCGGCTCTCTGGAAGGATGGTTGGTTGGCCCGCGCGCGGCCTGTTGAGTCTCCGAATTTCGACGCCCGACCGCACGGGGTCGGCATCGAACTGCTGGTGATTCACAACATAAGCCTGCCGCCGGGCAAGTTCGGCGGGGATGCGATCGAACGCCTCTTCACCAACACCCTCGATTGTTCGTCCCATCCGTTTTTCGCGGGCCTGGCGGACTTGCGGGTGTCGGCGCATTTCTTGGTTCGCCGCGACGGCAGCCTGTTGCAATTTGTCTCCTGTGACCAGCGTGCCTGGCATGCGGGCGCGTCTTCCTGGCGCGGGCGCACCGGATGCAACGACTTCTCGATCGGAATAGAGATCGAAGGCGCCGACGATCGACCGTTCACCGGGGTGCAATATGCGCGCGCGTCGCGCCTGATGCGAAAGGTGGTCGCGGCCTATCCAAGCATCAGCGGAATTGCCGGACATTCGGAAATCGCGCCTGGGCGGAAGACCGACCCGGGCCCGCATTTCGATTGGGAACGCTTTCTCGACTACGGTCCGCAAGACGAATTC
>JAYVST010000667.1:0-3925 GCA_043775255.1 Burkholderiales bacterium | reverse complement strand
ATTTTTCACCGCCTTCTTGCCCCATAGCCGGGCTATGGGGCCGCGAATGCGGCAAAAACTGTCCTCGCTGGGGCCGATTTTCGCTTTCGACGCCCCAAGGCCGACAGGCTGCTAGAGGTGAGCACGCCTTCGGCGTGGTGTGTCGGTATCGTTGCCAGCGGGTTGCGCTTTCCGCGCGGCCTTGCGGTGCTGCCCGGCGGCGACCTGATCGTAGCCGAGATGGGGGGCTGGAATCGCGGGCGCGGCCGCCTTACCCACTTGCGCAGTGCTGCGGGTTTCAAGCCGGAAGTGCTGTTCGACAAGCTCAACCTGCCGCATGGTGTGGCACTCGGGCCGGCCCGGCCGCAGGGCGCGCCGGTCGATGTGCGCATCGCCGCCGATGGCTCGGTGTTCGTCACGGAAGACCGCAACGGGACCTTGCTGCGCCTGATGCGGCAGTAGGCTGGCGCGGCGTCTTTGAACGGTTTTACTTCGTAGTCGTCGATCCCGGCCGATCGCGGCGCCGAGCAGCCACGCGATCATTCTTGCGCACCGCCGCGCACGCGGGTTCTGGTAGGTTCCTGCGGTCATGCGAGTCTGGAGGAAACCATGAAAGCGTTTGACGAACTGCTGCAAACCTTCTCCGCGCGCGCCGCGGCCAACGATGGCGCCGGCTTCGCCGCGCTGTTCACGCCGAACGGCACGTACGACGACTACTTTTTCGGCGCCCATGCCGGCCGCCCGGCGATCGCGGCCATGCTCGGGCGCTTCCACGAGGGCGGCGAAGACTATCGCTGGGAATTCCACGAACCGCTCGGCGACGCGCGTATCGGCTACGCGCGCTATCGGTTTTCGTATCGCTCGAAGGTGCCGGAATCGACCGGCAAGCCGATCGCCTTCGAAGGCATGTGCCGCATGTTGTTCAGCGATGGCCTGATCGAACACTATGCCGAAGCCTTCGACCGCGGGGTCGCCTTCGTGCAGTTGGGCTTCCCCGCGGGCAAGGTGGCGCGGTTGCTGGAAAAGTACGCGACCGCGCAAAATGCGACGCCTGGATTCCGGCCGCATGTTGAGCGATTCAAATAATGGGGCGGACAGGCTGCTAGAGGTAGCGACGCGACGGCGCTTACTCCGCCTTGAGCCCCGCA
Organism: Burkholderiales bacterium; assembly: GCA_043775255.1. Taxonomy (GTDB): domain Bacteria; phylum Pseudomonadota; class Gammaproteobacteria; order Burkholderiales; family JAEUOS01; genus JAEUOS01. Next base: position 2,798 of record JAYVST010000667.1, on the reverse strand, counting down.
CGGCGTATCAGGTCTCCCCACTTGCGGATTTCGGCGGCGACGAAATCGGCCACGGCTTGCGGCGATTCATTGCCGCCGGGCTCAAAGCCGAGTTCGCGCAAGCGTTGCTTGACTTCAGCCTGTGCCAGCGCGCGGACAATGCCGGCATTGAGCAGCCGCACGGTTTCGGGCGGCGTATCGCGCGGGGCGAACCAGACATTCCAGGCCGAAATGTCGAAACCGGACAGGCCGCTTTCGGCGAAGGTCGGCACCTCTGGCAACACGGCGCTGCGTGCCTTCGAACTGACCGCGATGGCTCGCACACGACCGGCCTTGAGTTGTGGCGCGGCAGCGATGATGGTGTCGATCGACAACGGTATCTGGTTGCCGATCAGATCGGTAAAGGCGGTCGGGCTTGATTTGTAGTTGACCGGAAACAGGCTGCTGCCCGACAGCAGGGCGAATTGCTCGAACACAACGCGCGCGGTCGAACTCGGGATGGCCACATTGAGCGTGCCGGGTGCGGCCCTGGCCATGCGGATCACGTCTGCGGTGGAATTGCCTGCGAATGCGGGATTGGCCAGGAGCACCATCGGCACCGAACCGGTGAAGGCGATGGGTGCGAATTCCTTGACCGGATCGAACGGCAACGCGGCATACAGCGCCGGGTTGGCGGCGTGGGTACCGTTGGAGCCTACCAGGAGCGTGTAGCCGTCGGCCGGCGCCTTGGCCACCGCCAGAGCGCCGATGTTGCCGCCGGCGCCGGGCCGGTTGTCGATGATGATTGGCTGGCCGATGTCGTCCGCCAGTTTTTGCGCGGTCAGACGTGCGGCGACATCGGCGCCCTGACCTGCGGCGAAGGGGACGATCAGGCGTATCGGCTTGTTCGGATAGGGCTGCGCGAGGGCCGCCGGCGGGATCAGACACGCGCAAAGGAACCAGGGGGCGGACTTGATGGACACAGGCAATCTCCGGTTGCGCGGTTTCAAGTCGCGTGTGCGAGAAACGCGCGGATCTGTTGCGTGATGAACGTGGTTTCCGGTGTACCGTCGATGGCGCGCCAGCCGAGATGGCCGCGCGCCGACGGAATTTCGGCGTAAGTCGCATTGGCGACATGTTGCGCGATCGCGCGTGCCGAATCGACGCCGAGCAGCCGGTCGGTAGCCGAGGGCAGAATCAGTGTCGGCGCCCGCACGCGGCCGAGCGCACGCGCGAGGTCGCCGCCGAAGGGCAGCGCGACGTCATGGGCGGCGGACGCTTGATAACGGCGGATCAGGTCCCAGGCGTCCCAGGCGGCTGCACGGGCGACGGTGCCCATGATTTCCTGCTCGAGCGCCGCAGGCGAGAGTGCTTCGAGGTAGGCATCCGCCACCGTCCAGGGATAGTAGAGGCGACCGGCGGCCTCCAGGCCGCGAGTAGGGGCCACGCGATAGTCGCCGCCCTTCCACAACGGGTCGATGGAAATCGCGTCGATCATGTTGCGCACCACGCCGCGCATGATGTTGCCGGCCCTGGACGCCGGCACCAGCAGGACGACGCGGGCGGCGACTTCGGGATGGTGGATCGCCCATTCGAGCGACTGAAAGGCGCCCATGGAAGCACCCGCGACAGCCGCCAGGCGCTGCAAGCCCAGACCTTGGGTGACGATCGCATGTGCCGCATGCACCATGTCGCGCACGGTGTAACGTGGAAACCGGCCCATCAACCCGTCCTGCGGCTTCGACGACGTGCCGGCACCGATGCCGTCGATGGCAATGACAAAGTATCGATCGGTGTCGAAAGCTCGGCCGGGTCCGATGTAACCGTCCGCGCTGTGACGTGTGTTGGCGGTGCCGGGAGAAATCAGGATGGCATTGTCGCGCGCCGCATTGAGCTTGCCATGCGTGACATAGCCGACCTTAAGGCCGTCGAGATGCTCGCCGCTTTCGAAACTGAAACGCCCGATGGTGAATGAAGCCTCTGTGCTGCCTGGCGGCAACAAAATGGGGTCTGACCCCATTTTTTCCATTTTTTCCATTTTTTCCAATTCAGCCATGCGCCAGGCGCGTCGCGCGGGCGGCGTTGACCGCGCCTTTCGGAACTCGGCCGGCGAGGATTTCGGCGGCTTGCGTCACGGTTTCAAGCGACTGGTGTTCTATCGCGGCCGGCGTCAATCCGGCCAGGTGTGGGGTGGCGATGACTTTCGGGTGGCGCGCCAGCGCAGGTGTGGGCATCTGGTCGGGGTCGCGGCCGACATCCATGGCGCAGCCGGCGAGTCGCTCGCCTGCGAGGGCGCGGCCCAGCGCAGCCTCGTCGACCAGATTGCCGCGCGAGGGGTTGATGAAAAACGCGCCGGGCTTCATGCGGGCGAAGGCGGCGTCGTCGATCAGGTTCTCGGTTTCTTCGGTCGCCACTGCCAGGCACACCACATAGTCGGACTCTGCCAGAAGCTGGTCTTGCGCTACCTGCTTCAAGGCCGTGTCTTGCACGTTGGCGTAGGGGTCGCTTACCAGGACGCGCATGCCGAAGGGTAGCGCCAGCTTGCACAGGTAGCGGCTGATCTGGCCGTAGCCGATGATGCCGAGCGTCGAGCCGCGCAGCTCGCGGCCCATCGGCGCGGTCGGCACCCGGCCTGCTTGGTAGGCCGCGGTCATGGTGCTGAGGTTGCGCGAAAGATCGATCATCGCGCCGATCACCCATTCGGATACCGAGGCGATGAAGCCGGCGCTGGCCTGGGTCACGAGAATGCCTTGCGCGCTGGCGGCGGCGACGTCGATGTTGCGGATGTCGATGGCGCAGCGAGAGAAGGCGACGATGTCGGTCAGGCGCTCCATCAGCGC
>JAYVST010000666.1:0-3952 GCA_043775255.1 Burkholderiales bacterium | reverse complement strand
GCTCGACAACGGCGGCTGGCAGGCGGTGATGGAAGCGACGCTGCGCGTGCATCCGGACGGCCATGCCGCAGCGACCCGCGAGTTTCAGGCGCGTCTGGGTGGCCCGCTGCGGCGCTTCGATCAAGTGGCAGCCGCGTTCGGCGCACACGGCGAGACCGTGAACGAGCCCGGCGAAGTCGAGGCCGCGATCGCGCGCTGTCTGGCGGCGGTGGATCGCGGGCAGGCGGCGGTGCTGGTGGCGAAAATCAAGCCATTCTGAGAGCCCGTGAATATTTCTACTGCGCGGCCCGATCTCGGGCCTGTGCTGCTCGCCGTACGGGAGGTCGGCTGCGCTGCTCGACCCGACCTCTTCCCGACCTCTTCCCGACCTCTTCCCGACCTCGACCCGACCTCGACCCGCTCGCTACGAAATCTTCACCGGCTCTGAGGCGCCGGCAGGCGTGGCTTAAGTCTGCTTGTCCAGGCGCAGCTTGGCAAACGACCCCGGCGCGTCTTCCAGCACCTTCAATTTGCCGCCGCGCAGGGCATCGCCGGGAACGCGCGCCGGCAGTGGCTTCTCCGCGTTGTGCGAGCGCAGCCACTTGTCCCAGTCGGTCCACCAGGAGCCTTCGTGTTTGGTGGCGCCGGCGAGCCAGTCTTCCGCGTTCGGCACAAGTTTGGCGTTGGTCCAGTAACCGTACTTGTTGGCTGCCGGCGGATTGACGATGCCCGCGATATGGCCGGAGCCGCCCAGGACGAACTTGTTCTGCTTGGCATTGGGTCCGCCCAGCACGCCCGCGCCGATGTAGGTGGTGGCCCAGGGGGCGATGTGGTCTTCAACCGTGGAGATGAAATAGGCCGGCGCCTTCACCTTCGACAAATCGATCGGCGTGCCCACCAGCGAGACGGCGCCCGGCTGGACCAGCTTGTTCCCGATGTACATTTCGCGCAGGTAAAAAAGATGCATCGCCATCGGCATGCGCGTGGCATCCGAATTCCAGTACAGCAGATCGAACGGGAACGGATCCTTGCCCAGCAGGTAGTTGTGCACGTAGAACGACCAGATCAGGTCGTTGGCGCGCAGCATGTTGAAGGTGCCGGCCATCTCGCTGCCTTCCATATAGCCGCCGCGCTTCTGCATGCGCTTTTCGAGCGCGTTGACCTGGGCTTCGTCAACATAGACGCCCAGGTCGCCGGGCTTGGAAAAGTCGATCAGGCTGGTGAAGAAGGTGGCCGAGCGGATGCGGTTGTCTTTCTTTGCCGTCAGGTAACCGAGCGTGCAGGCGAGCAGGGTGCCGCCTAAGCAGTAGCCGATGGCGTTGATCTCCTTTTCACCGGTGCATTTTGCAATTGCATCCAGCGCCGCCAGCGGACCTTCCAGCAGGTAGTCGTCGAAGGTCTTTTTCGACAGCTTCGCGTCCGGCATGACCCAGGAAATCACGAACACGGTATGGCCCTGGTCCACCGCCCACTTGATGAAGGAATTCTTCGGTTGCAGGTCGAGGATGTAGTACTTGTTGATCCACGGCGGGATGATCAGCAGCGGCCGCTTCAAAACCGTTTTGGTGGAGGGCTGGTACTGCAAGAGTTGCATCAGTTCGTTCTGGAACACCACCTTGCCCGGCGTGGAGGCGACGTTCCTGCCCATCTCGAAGGCGTTGGTGTCGGTCATCGCGATGGCCAGGCCGCCCTTGCCTTTTTCAAGGTCGCGCAGCATGTTCTGCATGCCCTTGACCAGGTTCTCCCCGCCGCTGTCGGCGGTGGCCTTGAGCACCTGCGGGTTGGTCAGCGCGAAGTTGGAAGGCGCGGCGGCGTCGAGCATCTGGCGCGTGTAGTACAGGGCCTTGTGGCGCGTCTGCGGCGACACGTCGGACACGTTCGCCACCGCGTCCTGCATGTGGCGCGCGGTCAGCGAATACGAGCGGGCGAGAAAATCGAACCAGGGATTGGCGCTCCAGGCTGCGTCGGAAAAGCGGCGATCCTTGAGCGGTTCCAGCTTCGGGCCCTGCCCGCTCAGCGCCGCGAGCGACTGCTGCCAAAGGGTGCCCAGGTCGGCCACGTATTTGCCCTGCGCCTCGACCAGCTTTTGCGGGTCGCCGATCATCTTCTGGATCACCTCGCCGAAGGCCTTTTGCACGCCAAACTCATCCTGCAGGGTCGATTCGAGGTCGGCGGCCTGCTTCTCGGCCAGCTTCGGCGCCAGTGCCGCCGCACGACGGGCGACGTCGGTCAAGGCTTCGGCCAGAACTTCGGGCTTGAGGCTGTGGGGGGCTGTTTCGGCTGCGGCTTTGGTGGTCATGCTGTCTCCGTTGTCGGAACCGGAGTCAGCCCTGGCCGACTCCGGTTCTAGTTGCGCGTAAATCGCATTACACCATCCGCGCCTTTCGCGCAGCTTACCTTGTTCGCAGCGTGCGCAAAGATAAGCTGCCGGAATGGGCAGCCGCCCTCAGGTCACCAGCGGCGCGATCCGGAGAAGCACTTCGTCGATAACCACCGCCGGTGCAGACTCGATCCTCCGCGCACCGCGCGCCTTGAGCGCGACCGTGCGCGGCTGATTGCAAATGATCACGCCTTGCGTCCTGGTGCCGGCGCCCATCAGGGTTACCGCGAATCCCTGGTTGCGTGCCAGTGTGATTCCCTGGCTGATCGGCAGCACGATCGCAAGATCGTCATCGGCCGGCGACAGCACGAAGACAAAGCGTCTGCCCGCCTGTTCACGGCCTTTCGTGGGATCGAGATCCAGATGGTAGATCTCGCCGCGCTTGACGAGCTTCACAACAACTCATCGCCGGTCGGGCCGGAACCCAACCACACGTCGTCACGCGGCAACTTGAGTCGCCGATGCTCGGCCAGCAAGTCGGCGAACGAATAGGCCGACTTGCGCGCCGGTGAAATCACGATGTTGCCGGACTCCACCGTGATCTCGACCTCGCTACCGGCGACCAGTTGTGCCATCGCGAGCACCTTCTTCGGGATTGGCAGGGCGACTGAACCGCCCCAGTTTCTCAATACGGATGTCAGCATAGCGAAAAAAGTGATATAAAAGTATCACTATACGCGCTTGCGGAAACCGCGTCAAACGGTGCAATCGGGAGAGCAGCGGTGCGGATCCCTGAGGCGTGTGTGCCGTTACCGGAAAACCCGGTTTGCGCCGGGCCTGTGTTCGCCGCGCATCAGCCGGGTGGGTCTCTCAGGTTCGCTCGAACCGGATCACGCCGTCCTGACCGACAGCCGCAATCACCTTGCCGGCCGCGCGCAGGAAATGCAGGTGCGCGAGTGCCTCGCCGATGGCGAAAGTGCTCTGGTGGGCGTCGAGCGCGCGCGGGAACATCACCGGGATGATGTCGGCCGCGCTGGCCGGCTTTTCCGCGCACACGGCCAAAGTCTCGGCCAGGCGCGCGTCGTGGTGCGCGCGCAACTGCGCCACCCGCTCGCGCGCGCCGCGGAACAGGCGCCCATGCGAGGGCAGCACCAGCACGTCGGGCGGCAAGCGCTCGTACAGGGTGAGGGCGTCGAGAAACCACTTGAGCGGGTTGGCCTGCGGCTCATTGGGCCACACGCCCACATTGGTGGAAATGCGCGGCAGCAGCATGTCGCCTGAAATCACGATGTCTTCGGCCGGGCAGTAGAGCGAAGCATGCTCGTTGGAGTGGCCGAAGCCGCAATACACCAGCCAGGAGCGTGGGCCGATGGTGAGCGTGTCGCCTTCGCGCATGCGCAAGAAAGTGTCGGGAACCGAAGGCACCAGGCTTGCGTAGTAGCGCTTGCGACCGCGCTCGATCTCGTCGCACAGGGCGGCGGACAAGCCATTGCGACGAAAATGCGCCACCTGCGCCTCGTTGTCGAACCCACTCATCCCTTGCTGCATGATGCGGCACCAGAAATATTCGCCGGCGGTGGCGGTCAACATGCAGCCATGCTCGGCAAAGCGTGCGCAGATCCACTCGGCGTTGCCGACATGGTCGGGATGCGC
>JAYVST010000665.1:0-2503 GCA_043775255.1 Burkholderiales bacterium | reverse complement strand
CGCCTCGATCTCGACCCGCGCCCCCGCCACCAGGGCTGCGGCCTGGAAGGTGGTGCGTGCCGGCGGATCGAGCGCAAAGAACTCGCTGAAGACGGCATTCATCGCCATCAAGTCGCCCAAGTCGGCCAGATAGATCGTCACCTTCGCCACCTTGTCCAGCGAACTGCCACCGGCTTCGAGCACCGCCTTCAAGTTTTCGCACACCTGCCGCGTTTCCGGCTCGATGCCGCCTGCAACCAGTCGGCCGGTCGCGGGGTCCATGCCAAGCTGGCCGGAGACAAAGAGCCACCCGCCGGTGCGGATGCCCTGCGACAGCGGCACGCGGGCCGGCGGCACGCGATCGGTATGTACCACGTCTCGTTCCATATCGAACTCCTTTGACATTCATTTCGGTGGCTGGAAGCATCTGCACAACCGCAGCTCACGGCGATCGATCGAGGGACGCCGCCGCTGCCGGCGTCGCGCAGCGAATTTTCGCCTCAAAACATCGCCGCAAACACAGCTGGGGCGACAAATTGTTGCGTAATATCGGACCGCGACGATCGTCACCGTGTGGGCATTCGCTCGGTGGAAGACCTGAATCTCACCGACGACGAGAAGCGCAAGATCTATTTCGCCGACGCGCTGAAGCTTCTCGGCATGCGCGAACAACCTTGATGGAGGCAGGCATGACCGGCTTCAGACTCCAGCGCGCCGCCCGCATTGCCGTTCGCCTGTGCGCCGGCCTGCTTCTCGCCGCCTGCGGCGCGTTCGCACAGGCGTGGCCGACGCGCCCGGTCACATTGATCGTGCCCTACACCCCCGGCACCGGCATCGACATCATCGCCCGCACCCTTGGCCCACGGCTGTCCGAGCGCCTCGGCCAGGGCTTCGTGGTCGAGAACAAGCCCGGCGCCTCCGGCAACCTGGGCGCCGATGCGGTCGCCAAGGCCAAGCCCGACGGCTACACCATGATGATCACGGTCAACACCTTTGTCATCACGCCGGCGCTCTACAAGAACCTGCCCTACGACCCGGTGAGCGACTTCGCCGTCGGCGGACGCCTCGCGATGGGCAACATCGCGCTGGTGGTCAACCCGAACGTGCTGCCGGTGAAGACCTTGGATGAACTGACGGCCTTCGTGCGCGCACGGCCCGGCCGCGTGAACTACGCTTCGCCCGGCAACGGCACGCCGCAACATCTCTCGGTCGAACTGTTGAAGCAGCGCCTCAACCTCGACATGCTGCATGTGCCCTACAAGGGCGCCGCCGCAGCCAACACCGACCTGCTTGGAGGGCAGGTCTCGCTCGCCGTTCTGCCGGTGCATACGGCCTTGCCGTTCGCCCGCGCCGGCAAGCTCAACGTGATCGCGGTGTCCGGCGAGAAGCGTTCGATCCTCGCACCGGATTCCCCCAGCTTCGCCGAGCTGGGCCTGAAGAACCTCGACATCGACCTTTACTTCTGGTTCGCCGCGCCACGCGGCACGCCGCCGGACATCCTCGCGCGTTTCAACCGCGAAGCCGGCGCGATCCTCGCGCTGCCCGAAGTGCGCGAGACGCTGATGAAACAGGGGTTGGTGCCGGCGCTGACCTCGCCAGAAGAGATTGCCGGCATCATCAAGGCCGACATCGAACGCTGGAAGAAATTCATTGCCGAGACGAAAATCACGGCGGATTGAGGATCGCTCGCCGTCGCAGGCAGGCTTGTCACAAGAAGAAGACGAATGACCAGGTTCGTGCGCATGCTCTGTGCGGCCGCATGTTCAGCCACGCTGCCGGCGGTGGTGCATAGCGCGGTCCGGGCTGGCCGGACACACGCATTTTCAACGAGGTGGTTGTGCCCTGGCTGGCACGCGCCCGGAAGCAAAGGCCGGGTGCCGATTGCGCGCCCGCGCCGGTCGCGGAATCAGCCCACCGGGTTCAATGCCAGTGGCGATGCTCCCAGCGCCCGTGATCCCAACCGCGATGGCCGCCATGGCCGCGATAGCCGCGATAGCCGCCGTAGCCGTAGGGGCGCGGCGCCGCGTAGACCGGCGGCTGTGCGTATGTCACCTGCGGCGGCGCGTAATACGTCGGCGGCTGGGCATAGACCACTTGCGGCGGCGCATACACCAGCGGCGGCCGTGCGTGCACTGCGGGTGGCGCAGCGTAGCCGTATGGCACCGGTTGGGCGTACGCGCTTTGCACCTCGGAGCGCGGACCATAACCCCCATGCTGTTGGCTGATGGCGACGCCGGCCACCGCACCGAGCGCACCGCCGATCATGGCGCCATCGCGCCCGCCGAGGCTGCGGCCGATCAACACGCCGGCACCGGCGCCGATGGCGGCGTCGAGCGCGGCATTGCCGGCCAGCGCCGCAGGGGTGAAAGCCGCAGAGCACAAAGCGGCCGCAGCAATCAGTGCACCACCTGCTAGATTTCTGGTTTCCATGACGTTTCTCCGTTTTATTCCGCAGCGGCGGCGGCCCGAACGCCTGCTACCGCCGATTGCCGCAGGCGCGCGAAGCGCGCCATGTGCAATCAAC
>JAYVST010000664.1:0-2075 GCA_043775255.1 Burkholderiales bacterium | reverse complement strand
TGGTTCCAGGCATCGGATGCGCGCAGGAACGCGCTCGCGCGCTGCTCTCCGGTCCCCTGCAGGGGCACCGCGCCCCCGCCGTTGGGCTCGGCTCGACTGCGCGCGAAATCCTCGCGAAAGGCCGCGTTCTCGTAGTCGGCCACGCGGACAAAATTCGAGTAGGTCAGCTTTGGCCAAGCCTGGCCGGGCTTGTACGCCTGTCCGAAGGTGGCGCCGCTGCCGCTGCCGGCGAAGCGGATGGTTTTGACCTCGACGCCGCCCATGGCGCGCTCGGCGCGTCGGAGCAATGACTCCGCATCCTCGGCAGCGCCGACGGACAGCGGGAGGAAAGCCAGCGTGAATGCTGCCGCGAGCGGCAAGACGTGGTGCGTGAATTTCATGAAACCTCCTGTTGTACGCCTGTCAACACCGGTCCACCCCGTGAACCCGGCAACCTTGGTAAACACTGCTGCTCCTGCTTTCATTCCACGCTATGAACGTGACGCCGCCGGCGCGACGGCCGTGCCTTGATGCCGTGGCGCGCCTTCGATGCCGTGGCGTACCCGAAAAGCGGCAGCGCCGGAAGGATGATGATCGAATGCAAGCGCATGGCCCTGTCCTTCACGCCGCCGCCAGCACGAAACTCTGAACCGGCACGGCAAATCCCTTGAGCTTGAGCGCCTGGCCGGGCGCCAGTCGGTTTTGTCCACCGTGGCCGCCAAGGCACTCGGTGGTGCGCGCGTCGACCAGCACTTCGCCGTGCAGGGCTTCGGAGCACAGCCGCGCCGCCAGGTTCACCGCCGGGCCCACCGCGGTGTACTCGAGACGCGACGCGGCGCCGATCACGCCCACAGTGACAAATCCGGTGGCAACGCCCACGCCGACCCCGAGATTGAGTTCGCCGTCGGACCAGCTTGATGTGACCGCCATGCCGCTTGCGCGGATTTTGTGCGCCAGGTCGATCGCCCGTTCTGCATGGTCGTCGAAGGCGAACGGTGCGCCCACCAAAATGAGCACACCGTCGCCGGCCTGGTCCTTGATGGTACCGCCGCAGGTCGCGGCGGCGGCGCCGACGCCATCGTAGTACTCGCGCAGGATCTGGATCACGCGCTTTGACGAGGTCGCCGCCGAAAAGGCGGTGAAGCCGCGCAGATCGCAGCACACCACCGAGAGCTCGACGGTCTGCTCTTCGGTGGCGCTCTTCAGGCCGCGCCGGCTCACCATCTGCGCGACTTGCGGCGCGAGAAAGCGCGCCATGAATTGCGCGCGCCGGCCCTGGGTCACGTGATACTGGACCGCGCCGACCAGCAGAATCATCAGTCCGAATATGCCCGACAGCGGCGCCATCGCGCTAGGCAGAAAGACCGCGGCGGCCATGAATGGCGCGCCCAATGCGAAGGAAATGCCGCGCAGGGCCTCCGCGCGATCGGGGCTCCGGTTCAACATCAGCGCCACCGACGCCCCGCCGCATAGCACCGCGAGCGCCATCGGCACGGCGAACACCCAGAACATCGGTTCGGCAAGTGCATCGCGCAGCACTGCCACGTTGGTGAAATGCAGCGAATGCGCGACCGGAAAGACCATCGCCATGACGCCGTTGAACAGCATAAACCCCTGCGCGGCACGCACCAGCCGGTCGCCGCCGCTCGTGTTGAGGGCGCCGGCAGGAATGGTGCGCCGCACGCGCAACAACCATTCGAAGGCGAACACGCCAGCCAGCACCTGCGGCCAGACAAAAATGCCGTCCCAGGGCGGGACGCCGTGGCTCGCGTGGTAGGGTACCGCCACCAGCACATTGATTGTGATCGACGCGCCGAGACACGCCAGAAACAACGACAGCATGCGGCTGGTCGGCGAATCGCGATCGGCGACGAAAAAAGCCAGGGCCATACCCATCGCTGTCAGACTGACAATGAGGGCGGCCAAGTGTTGGGTCATCATGGTGGCATTCTAAGCCGCTCGCGCGTGCCCGGAGGCGCGCCGCGGATGACCAAAGCCGGTCGAATCCGTCCGGGCGCCGGCTATTCAGGATTGATGCCGGCCGATTTCACCACCCTGCCCCATTTGACGAGTTCGGCGCGGATGGTGGCATCCAT
>JAYVST010000663.1:0-5002 GCA_043775255.1 Burkholderiales bacterium | reverse complement strand
ATCAGGGCGTAGACGCTCCCGGCGACGACGCCGTTGACCAGGAACTGCGCGAATACGCTCACGAGCGTCGGTCGCCGATGGCTGCCCTGCGGAGACGCTCCCTCAACGCGCGTTGCGCAGCGGGCTGGCGACGATCGGGTTGCTGAGCGTGCCGATGCCCTCGATGATCACATTGGCCACCTGGCCGATCTCCATGCGGCCGATGCCTTCCGGCGTGCCTGTGAGAATAAGGTCGCCGGGCAGAAGCGTCATGATGTGCGAGAAATAGCTCAGCATTACCTCGACCGAGAAAATCATGTCGCTGGTGTTCGACGCCTGGCGCACCTTGCCGTCCACCGTGAGGCTGATGGCGAGTTTGCCGGGATCGACGTCGGTGACCAGCCACGGGCCCAGCGGGCAAAACGTGTCGAACGACTTGGAGACGCACAGGTTGAGGAAATTGCCGCCCTCGACCTGGATGTCGCGCGCGGTGACGTCGTTGGCGCAGGTGTAGCCCAGCACGTGCTTGCGCACGTCCGCCGGGGCGACGTTGCGCATGCGGCTTTTCACCACCAGCGCGAGCTCGGTCTCGTATTCGAGACGCTCGGTCTCGGGCGGATAGACGATGGGGTCACCCTGGCCGATCAGGCCGGACGGCGGCTTCAGGAAGCATGCAGACACCTTGGGCGCCGGCACGCCGATTTCCCTCGCATGACCATGGTAGTTGAGGCCGCCGCAGACGATCTTGGAAGGCTCGGCCGGGGCCAGCAGCTTGACGCCGGAAAGCGCATGCACCTCCTGGGTCAGATCGATCTTTTCGTATGGGGTGCCGGCAATGGCACGTACGCGGTCGCCCTCGACCAAACCCCAGCGACCGCTGTCGGACCCCGGTGCCAGAAATCGAACCAGTTTCATAGTCTTCCCTGCTTTCGGTTATCCCGCCTTGTGTGCGGGGTTGACGACATTGGTCGGCGAGCCGGCCAGAAAATTGATTACGTTGTCGACGCTGTGGCGCAGCATGCGCTCGGACGCGTCGCTGGTGTTCCAACCGTTGAACGGGCTCAGCACCACGCCGGCATGCTTGCGCAGCGGGTGATCGGCCGGCAGCGGCTGCTGCGAAAACACGTCCAGCCCGGCGCCGCGCAACCTGCCGCCGGCCAGTGCTGCCAGCAGCGCGGCTTCGTCGATCAGTTCGCCGCGCGCGGTGTTGATGAGGATGGCGCCCGCTTTCATCTGCGCAAAGCGCTGTTCGTTCAGGAAACCGTTGAGTTGCGGGAACAGGCGCATGTGCAGGGACAGCACGTCGGATTCGGCCAGCACTTCTTCGAGCGGAGCGGCGTTGGCGCCTACCTCGCGGGCGCGCGCGGCGTCGTTATTTTGCGACCAGGACAACACGCGCATGCCGATGCCGGCGGCCATCGGCGCGAGTTCGCGCGCGATTGCCGAGAGGCCGAGAATGCCGAGGGTCTTGCCGCGCAGCTCCATGCCTTCGAAGCCCTGCCAGCCACCCTCGCGGATCGCATGGTGGGCGCGCGAGACCTGGCGCGCAACGTCGAACATCAGCGCCATGCACAGCTCGGCTACCGCCTGGTTGCTCGCGCCCACCACGTTGGCGACGGCCACGCCGCGCGCGGTCGCCTCGGCGACATCGACGTCCTCGACGCCGGTGCCGGAAATGCAGATCATGCGCAGCCCGGCGCAGGCGCGCAGCACCGCGGCGGGAAATTTGGTGAAGGCTGGGCGGAACGACAGGATGATGTCGGCGTCCTTGACGCGCGCGATCAGGTCGTCGACACCGACGGGCCTGGTGTCGTACAGCACGACCTCGGCTACGTCCTTCAAACGCCGAGTATTCGCCGACCGGGCATACGATCCGGCGGTATCGTCCGGAACAACCACTCTTGTCATGCTTTATGCCCCCCCCTCGCGCGACGTGTCCGTTTGCCGAACTGTTTTTTGGGCCGATGCCGCGTACGGCATGGAAATCCTGAAGCAGAGGAAATATATCGCCGGGGTCGACCGCTGTCCACTACTACCCGGCGCCGTGTCGGTTTACCGGACAGTTCTTCGTGCCGAAAAAGCTGTGCCGGTCGACGCCGCAGCGCCGCGCGAAGCGAAATTGTCTCGTGAACCGGGATTTCAGGTGCGCCGCCGCCGCGTCGCGTCAGCCCCGCGGTATGGGTGCGAGCGCGATGCCGAACCAGCGCTTGAGGATGTCGGCGATCTGGTCGAAACAGACACCGTAGCGGTGCACCTGGAAGGTCGCCAGGTCGATGATGGTCGAAGAGATGGCGCGCGGGTTGGCATAGCGCGAGAGGCCATAGTCGATTTCGATGGCGGCCACTTTGCGTACGTCGGCATCCACATCCTCGAGGCGGAACTTGCTGCCGGAGAGCGAGCGGTTGGCCGACGAGCCCAGCACCGGCCGGCCACGCTCGCGCGACAGGCGCGCCAGTTCTGCCGCCAACGGCCCGGCGTTGAGCAGCAGGTCGAGCGTGCCCAGTTTGGTGGAACGCTCCATTGCGAACGCATCCACACTTTTGAAAATCGGATGGTCGGCGCGGAACGGCGCCACCACCGAGAGCGGAAGGCCGTAATCCTGCGTGACGGCGGCCACGATGGCACGCTCGCGCTCGCCCACGATGTGCAGCTCGGAGAACAATTCGACATCCGCCAACATCCCGTTGGGCTTGGTGAAACTACGCCCCTTGGCCTCGAAGATGCGGCGGATCGCCTCGCCAGTGCCGCCGAAGATGGCATAGGCCACATCCAGCGGAATGACGGCGATGCCATTGTTCTCCAGCGTTGCGAACACGCGCAGCGCGTCCTCTTTCGGGTCGATTACGGGCATGCGGTTTCCTCAATCCAATTTGATGTTGGCAGCCTTGAGCAGCGGACCCCAGCGTTCGAAATCCTGACGCATGAGGGCCCCGGTTTCCTCCGGCGTGGTGACGAAGGGCTCGAAGCCGGCGCGCTTCAAGGTGTCGCGAATCTCCTGCTCTTTCATCACCACGGCCACCGCCGCCTGAATGGTGCCGGTGATGTCGCGCGGCGTACCCTTCGGCGCCATCAGCACGAAGCGCAGGCCGGCGGTGACACCCGGCAGCACCTCGTTCATGGCCGGAATGTCGGGCGCAAACTGGGTGCGCTTGCCGGTCATCACGGCATAGGGTTTGAGCTTGCCGGCCTGGACATGCGGCAACACCGCGCCAAGCGTGAACATGCCCAGCTGCACATGGCCCGCCAGCACATCGGCCAGTGAAGGCCCGCCGCCCTTGTAGTTGACGTGCGTGACTTTCAGTCCGGCCGCGCGAGTGAACAGCTCGAAGGCCAGATGGTGCGGCGTGCCCAGGCCGGGGTTGGCGAAATTGATGCTGTCCGGCGCCTTCTTCGCCAGATAGACCAGGTCCTTCAGGTCACCCGCCTTGACACCGGGGTTGCCGGCCAGCACCAGCGGGGTTTCGGCCACATAGGTGACCGACGCCAGATCGCGGAACGGGTCGTACGACAGGCTGGAATACAGGTGCGGATAGATGGCGATGCCGTCGGTGTTGATCAGGAAGGTGTAACCGTCCGGCGCGGCGCGCGCCACCGCCTCGGTGCCGATGTTGCTGGCCGCGCCGCTGCGGTTTTCCAGAATGACAGGCTGCTCCAGCCGCACCCGCAGGCGCTCCGCCAGCGGCCGCGCCAGCGTATCCGCGCCGCCGCCGGGCGGGAACGGCACGATGATCCTGATGGTGCGGTTGGGGTAGGGCTGGGCGAAGGCGCTAGCGGCGAGGAGCACTGCGCCGAGAAAAGCGAAATATCTCATGAGACGTCGACCAGATTTGGCACAAGTAAAGTTGTCAATCGGGGATCCCATCTCTTATCTGGAATCGGAACCAGCCACCCGTCAAGATTTCTGCGGTTTCATTCTGTAGGCGTTCCAATCGACATGTATGGAAATCGCGTATTTCCATACATGTCGATGTCGGTCAAACGACTATTGGGCGTTTCGCAGCGCGGTCAATTGCAGCAACAGGACTGGAATGTCATCCTGAATGATGCTCCAAAGCGTGTCGCCGTCGATACCGAGATAGCCGTGAATCAGGCGATTGCGGGTGGCAATGACCAGCCGCCACGGAACTCCGGGCGCCGCTTCTCGCACGCCGGCAGGTATGTGGGTCGCAGCCTCCCCGATCAATTCGAGATTGCGCAAAGTGGCATCGTAGTTCAATCCACTGGTTTCGAACCCGGCCTTATCGAAGCCAGCCGTATAGACCTGCACCTTCCCGGCAAACCCGATCATGTCCTCCAGATAAAAACGCCACTCGCGTGGCGCCCTTTCCGAAGCCGCTTCAGACACGCAAGGCCTCGCGCTCGACATGAGGTCGCAGTTCAGGCCGCAGCGCCCTTTGCGTTACGAGGTCAACCGGCCGCCCGAGCAGGTCCTCTAGATAGAACTGCACCCCGAAATAACGCTTCGACGTTGCCGGGCCATCAAATGCGACCAGCACGTCGATGTCGCTGTCCGCCCGGGCAGTGCCGCGCGCCGTAGAGCCGAAAAGTGCGAGTTCGGTCAGGCCGAAACGCTCGGCAAGCACGGCCTTGTGGCGTGAAAGCAGTTCCAACACCTGAGCACGATCCACGTTGCCACTCCCTGGCTATCCCGTCACCGCAAGACGCGGCAAAGCAACATTATCCCCCACCCCGTCACACCCCGAACGGCTTCACCCCGATCAGCCAAAAGTGCAGCCAGAACGCGAACACCAGATACGCCACCAACCCGCCAACCACGGCGATCATGTCCCGCGAAACCCCCAGCGTGACATACACCGTGCCCGCCGCCCTGTCGCGCCGCCGCGCCGAAATGTAGTCTGCCACTGCCCACGCCAGAAACGCCCCGAACAAAACCACATCCCCCACCCGGCCGTTGGAAAGGACTCATCGCCCAGTGTGCCCATGAGCCTGCCAAGCCGAGCGGATCGTGCGCCGGAATGGTGATGCGAATTTGCGAAGGTACGCTGGTTGTCAACCGCATGTG
>JAYVST010000662.1:0-1980 GCA_043775255.1 Burkholderiales bacterium | reverse complement strand
CACCACCGGCGTGCTGGCCAAGCGCAGCGTCTATTTCGAACTCGACAGCTACGAAGTCAAGGGCGAGTACCGGACGCTGGTGGAAGCCCATGCGAATTTCCTGCGCAAAAATCCGGGCCGCAAGGTGGTGATCGAAGGCAATACCGATGAGCGCGGCAGCCGCGAATACAACCTCTCGCTGGGGCAAAAGCGCGCCGAGGCGGTCAAGAAAATGCTCGTGTTGTTCGGTGTGCCGGAGGCGCAACTCGAAGCCGTATCTTTCGGTGAGGAAAAGCCCAAGGCGCCGGGCAAGGATGATGCGGCCTATGCGGAAAATCGTCGCGGCGACCTGTCATATCGTGCGCAATAGCGACATGGTCCGGCCGCGTCGGGCGGGCGGGCGGGCGCAGTGGTGCGCAGCCCTGGTGATTGCCGTCGCGTTGCCGGCCCACGCGCAACTGTTCAAGGATGACGAGTTGCACGGCCGCACCCGGACCCTCGAGAGCCAGCGCGCAAGCGACGTGCGGCGGGTCGATGGCCTGGAAGCGCGTATCGACACACGGGCCGAAGCTCAGGCCGCGCGCGCCGAGGCACAGGCGCGCCAGATTATCGACCTCAATTCGCAGGTCGAGGCGCTCAAGCAGGAGATCGCCCGACTGCGCGGCTTGAACGAGGTGCTTGGCAACGAGGTTGAAAACGCGGCAAAGCGCCAGAAGGATTTCTATGGCGACCTCGACTCTCGCCTGCGCAAACTCGAAGCGCCGCCGCAGGCGCCGGAAAAGTCCAAGGGCCCCAGCGCGGATGAGCAAAAGGCCTATGAGAACTGCCTGAATCTGGTCAAGGCAGCGAATTACAAGGGGGCGGTGGATGCGTTCAGCGCCTTTCTCAAGGCCTATCCGCAGAGTGCGTTGGCGCCATCGGCACAGTACTGGATCGGCAATTCGCTGTTCGCGTTACGCGACTACAAGGGCGCGATCGCCGCGCAACAGCAGGTGGTCGATACCTGGCCCGATGATCCCAAGGCGCCGGACGCCATGCTCAACATCGCCTCTGCACAGACCGACCTGAAGGAAGTGCGCGGCGCCCGCAGCACACTCGAGGCCTTGATCAAGAAGTACCCGCAGAGCGACGCCGCAGCCAGCGCCCGACAGCGTCTGCCCAAACTGCGCTAGCCCCCGTGACCGACATCACCCCGGCTGCGCTGGCGCCGACCGTCGTCTGGTCGGCCTTCGCGCTCGCTTTCGTCTTCGGTGTCGCCGCGCAGCGCAGCAACTTCTGCACCATGGGTGCGGTGTCGGACATAGTCAACCTGGGCGACTGGACGCGCATGCGCATGTGGCTGGCCGCCATCGCCGTTGCCGTGCTGGGCGCCCAGGGCTTGCAAATGGCGGGATTGATCGACTTGTCCAAATCGATCTACACCGGACCCCGGCTTACCTGGCTGTCCGCCATCGTCGGCGGTCTTTGTTTCGGCTTCGGCATGACGCTGGCGAGCGGGTGCGGGAGCAAGACCCTGTTGCGCGTCGGCAGCGGCAACCTCAAGTCGCTGGTGGTGCTCATCGTGCTGGGCATCTCCGCCTACATGACCCTGAAAGGCCTGTTCGGCGTTTGGCGCACGGCCGCGCTCGACCCGGTGGCTGTGACGCTCGCAGGTACTCAGGATCTGCCCGCGTTGCTCACGCGCGCCAGCGGCATCGACAAGCACGCAGCGCGCCTCGGAATTTCACTCGCCGCTGTCGCCGCGCTGCTGCTGTTCGCCCTGCGCTCGCCTGAGTTCCGTACCTTCGACAATATCGCCACGAGTACCGTGATCGGTCTTGTGATCGCGGGCGGCTGGTTCGTCTCCGGCAAGCTCGGCTACGTCGCCGAGGATCCGAACACCCTGCAGGAAGCCTTCGCGGCGACCAACAGCGGCCGCATGGAATCGTTCTCTTTCGTAGCACCCGCGGCCTACACGCTCGAACTGCTCATGCTGTGGAGCGACAAGAGCCGCGTCGTCAC
>JAYVST010000661.1:0-3595 GCA_043775255.1 Burkholderiales bacterium | reverse complement strand
CCCAATCTGGTGGAGGTCAACGCCACCGACATGGAGGTGATCGGCAAAATTCCGAGCGACATCGACGGCGTCTACCTGCGCAATACGCAAAACCAGATTCACCGGCCGCTCGGGCGTTTCCACCCTTTCGATTCCGACGCCATGTTGCACATGATGCGCTTCGCGGACGGCCGCGCCGAGTACCGCAACCGCGCAGTCCGCACCACCGGCTTCGAGGCCGAGCGCGCCGCCGGACGCTCGCTGTGGGCCGGCCTGATGGAGCCGCCGGCGAAATCGCGCCCCGGCTGGGGCGCGCACGGTTTTATCAAGGACTCGTCTTCCACCGACGTGGTGGTGCATGCCGGCCGCGCGCTGACCACCTACTACCAGTGCGGCGAGGCGTATCGCCTCTCGCCCACCACGCTGGAGCAGTTCGGTCCCGAGACCTGGGGTGGCAGTTATCCGCGTGACGGGGTTTCGGCCCACTGCAAGGTGGACGAGCGCACCGGCGAATTGCTGTTCTTCAACTATTCGAAACAGGCGCCCTACATGCACTACGGGGTGGTCTCGGCCGACAACCGGCTCACGCACTATGTGCCGGTGCCGCTGCCGGGCCCGCGCCTGCCGCATGACATGGCCTTCACCGAGCGCTACTCGATCCTCACCGATTTCCCGCTGTTCTGGGACCCCGAGATGTTGAAGCGCAACCTGTATGTGGTGCGCTTTCATCCCGAAATGAAAAGCCGCTTCGCCGTCATTCCGCGCTACGGCAAGACCGAAGACATACGCTGGTTCGAAGCCGACCCCACCTTCGTGCTGCATTTCCTCAACGCCTACGAGGAGGGCGAGGAGATCGTGCTCGACGGCTATTTCGAGGAAGCGCCGATGCCCACTTCGCCGCCCGACGCGCCGGAGATGTACAAGCGCATGATGGTGTATCTCGACACCCACGCGATGAAGCCGCATCTGCATCGCTGGCGCTTCAACCTGAAAACCGGCGCCACGCGCGAGGAGAAGCTGGACGGCCGGGTGCTCGAATTCGGCATGTTCAACCAGCAATACGCGGGGCGGCCCTATCGCTATGCCTACAGCACCACCGCGAAGCCGGGCTGGTTCCTGTTCACCGGCTTGGTCAAGCACGATCTCGCCGCCGCAACGTCGCAGGCCATCCTCTTCGGCGACGACATCTACGGCAGCGAGTCGCCGTTCGCGCCGCGCGTGAACGCACGCGATGAAGATGACGGCTATCTTGTAAGCTTCATCACCGACATGAAAAACGACCGCTCCGAATGCTGGCTCATCGACGCCAAACGCTTTACCGACGGCCCGGTTTGCCGCGTCATCCTGCCGCATCGCATCGCCAGCGGCACCCATTCCACCTGGGCGCCGGGCCATTTGTTGAAAGCCGCCTGATGCATGACCGGACCACGCCTCTTGCAAGGCTGTCCTGATATTGGCAACCATCGAGAGTCACATGACCGCGACGCACACATCCAATCCGCTGGTCGGCAGCTGGCTGCTCGCCCGCTGGGAAGTGACCTACGGCGACGGCCGCCGGCCTAGCAAACCATTCGGCCCGAACGCGACCGGCCTGATCGTCTATGCGCCGGACTTCTGGATGAACGCCAGCATGGCGCAACCGCCGCGCGAAAAGCTATCTTCCGAGTCGGCCAAGACCGCACCGGCAGCCGAACGTCTGGCGGCGTTCGACAGTTTTTTCAGTTACGGCGGGCGCTACCGTCTGGTGCGCGAAGACGGCATCGACTACGTGATCCATTCGGTCACACAGTCGCTCAACCCCAACCTGGTAGGCACCGAGCAGAAACGCCACATGAGCTTCGATGTTGACGGCAGGTTGACCCTGGCGGCTGATGACACCGTGCCGGGGTCGGTGGTGGCGCGTCATCATCGCCTGATCTGGGAGCGCGCGAAATGAGCGAGCGGCGGCGCAAACTGTTGGTCTCGTTTGGCGAGGGTGCGGAACGATGCGACATGCTGCAGGTTGTCGGACCACTTTTTCTACAGGTTGTCGGGCCGCTTTTGCGGCGCCCCTCACCCCGACCCTCTCCCCGTTCCGGGGCGAGGGAGAACACCGGTCGCACGCGTCGCTTGGGAGCGCGCGAAATGAGCGAGCGGCGGCGCAAACAGGCGGTCTCGGTTGGCGAGAGTGCGGAACGATTCGATATGTTGCAGGTTGTCGGGTCGCTTTTTCTGCAGGTTGTCGGGCCGCTTTTGCGGCAGATTGTCGGGCCGCTTTTGCGGCGCCCCTCACCCCGACCCTCTCCCCGTTCCGGGGCGAGGGAGAACACCGGTCGCACGCGTCGCTTGGGTCCAGTTGAATCGGTCAAGCTCCCTCTCCTGCCCTTGGGCGGGAGAGGGTCGGGGTGAGGGCAGGGGCGCACAACACTTTTGAGGAGTTCCGCATGACCGCACCGGTCTACATACTCGGCGGCTACCAGACCGATTTCGCGAAGGTCTGGTCGCGCCAGGGGCAGGACATTTCCGACATGATGCGCGAGTCGGTTCTCGGCACGATCGAGAACTGCCGCCTCGACGCGACGCAGATCGAGTCCATCCATGTCGGCAACGCGTTCGGCGAGTTGCAGCGCAACCAGGCCCATCTGGGCGCGATGGTGGCGGCGGTAGTTCCGGAGCTGTGGGGCGTGCCGGCCGGGCGCCACGAAGGCGCATGCGCCTCGGCATCGCTGGCGGTGCTCTCCGCGATGGCGGAGATCGAGGCTGGGCGCTACGACTGCGTGCTGGTGCTGGGCGCCGAAGAGTTCAAGAACCTGCCCGGCGACGCGGCCTCGCAAAACCAGAATGCCGCCGGCTGGATCGGACACGAACGCCTGGACTGCAAGTATCTATGGCCCGCGGTGTTCGGCCACCTGGCGCAGGAATACGAGAGGCGCTACGGGCTTGACCGCAAGTACCTGAACCGCATTTCCGAAATCAACTACGCGAACGCAAAGAAGAATCCCCTCGCGCAAACCCGCAATTGGCAGTTTGGCGAAAAAAGCTTCAGCGACGACGACGAAGCCAACCCGCAGATCGAGCCCGGCACGCGGCGCCAGGACTGCGGCCAGATCACCGACGGCGCGTGTGGCGTGGTGCTGGCCTCGGCACGCTTTGCCAGGGCCCATGCGGATGCGCGCGGCGCAACGCTGGCGGCCCTGCCGCAGATCCTCGGTTGGGGCCATCGCACCGCCGGGCTCCCCTACATGGAAAAAATCGAGCGCAGCGCCGGCCAATCGCTGGTGATGCCGCACGTGCGTGACACCGTCAACGACGCGTTGCGGCGCGCTTCCCTGGCCGACGCCTGGGCGCTCGACGGCATCGAAACCCATGACTGTTTCACCACCACCGAATACATGGCGATCGACCATTTCGGCCTGACGCCCGCAGGGCAAAGCTGGCAGGCGATCGAGGACGGCGTGATCGAAGCCGGCGGCAAACTGCCGATCAATCCCTCGGGCGGCCTGATCGGTTGCGGCCATCCGGTCGGCGCTACCGGCGCACGCATGCTGTTCGACGCTGCCAAGCAGGTCACCGGCAACGCCGGGGCGATGCAGGTGGAAGGCGCAAAGACCTTCGCCACCCTCAACATCGGCGGCAG
>JAYVST010000660.1:0-11048 GCA_043775255.1 Burkholderiales bacterium | reverse complement strand
GCGGGCGAGGAAATGGGGCACGCGGACAGTCTCGCCAAACGCATCGCCGAATTGGGCGGTGCGCCGGATTTTTCGCCTGACGGCTTGAGCGCCCGCAGCCATGCCGAATACGTCGAGGGCGACACATTGCATTCGATGATCAAGGAAAACCCGATCGCCGAGCGCATCGCGATCGAGAGCTATCGCGAGATGATCGCTTATCTGGGCGACCAGTATCCGACCACCCAGCGCATGCTCAAGGAGATCCTCGCCGTAGAGGAGGAACATGCCGACGATCTGGTGTCGATCATGGCGGGGCTCAAGGCGTGATTCGCAACGGCGGGCCATGCGGTGCCAGTGCGGGAACCGCCGCGTACCTTGGGCATCACCGAGTGCGATCGTAGCGGGCCATGACTCCGGCGCAACGTGGATAGTCGTGACCATCCGGAGCCGTTCCGTCGCTGGCCGACGCGCTGTCGATGTATACGCCTGCCTCGCTTGAAATCATTTCCGCCGCGCTCGCATGATGCGCGCGCAACGGCACGCCGTTTGATTTCGAACTCGATATCTTCACCGCCAAAAGACGCCGGCTCGACGTGCGCGCGATCGGCCAGGCCGTGCGCGACGAAGCCGGCGTGATTACCGGAATGGAGGGGGCGTTCCAGGACATCACGGCCGGAAAGGTGGCCGAGCAGACGCGGAAATCGCTCGATGGACGAGCGTTCGGCGGGCGTCGATCCCAATCTGCGGCCGGGACTCCATGCGCGCATCGTGGTCAGCGATACTCGACATGGCATGGATGCGGCGACCCGGCGCAGGGTTTTCGAGCCATTCTTCACCACCAGGCCTGTGGGCACGGGCAGCGGGCTCGGCCTGTCGGTGGTGCACGGCATCATGCAGGCGCTCGATCCGGTCGTTTTGTATGCCAGCGCACAGAGAAACCTCGTCGATCGGGGCAAAGTTCCCACGCATGCCACAGGCTACTGCGCGGGGAGTCCTTCAAATGAACTCATGTCTCGGAATTCTTGTCCTGAGTACCACCCTTGCAGGTGCGCTGGCCATGCTCGGCGGCGGTTGCAGCAAGACGCCGGAGGTGACCGGCACGCCGACACCGACCACCACGGTGGGTACGGAGATCGACGACAGCGTGATCACTGCCACAGTCAAATCCGCGCTGCTGGCCGACCCCGACGTCAAGAGCTTCGATTTCAAGGTCGAAACCCGCAAAGGTGAGGTGCAATTGAGCGGGTTTGTCGACGGCCAGACGCAGGTCGATCGCGCGATCTCGATCGCACGCGGCGTGGCGGGGGTCAAGGGCATCGACAACAAGGTGAGCATGAAAAGCGCGGCGACGACAGTGGGCAACAAGATCGATGACGAGATCGTCACCGCCAGGGTCAAGGGCGCGCTGCTTGCCGATGCGAACGTCAAGAGTTTCGACATCGCGGTCGTGACACGCAAGGGCGAAGTGCAATTGAGCGGCTTTGTGGACAATCAGGGGCAGATCGACCGCGCCCTCGAAGTGGCCCGCGCCGTCCAGGGTGCCGGCAGCGTCACCAACGAAATGAGCATCAAGAAGTAGTTCCGGATATCCGGGAGAACCACCCATGCTGCGCGGCCTGACGTCCAGTGCGCCCAGGCCGTGGCGGCGTGATCGGGCGTCTCTTCCAATCCCTGACGCCGCGAATCTTCACCCAGGGAGCGCAGCAGGCGACGCCAGTCGTTGACGCCGAATGCCGAACCATCCACCATGCTCATGAACAGTCTTTCGGTAAATGGAGAGACGGTCCTGCCGCACTGGGGCGGGCCAGCTGGCGCCCGCGCGTCCGGCGTCTGGTCAGGGAAACTGGTAAGGCACCTGCGAGCGCAACGCGGCCACCTGCGCCTCGAGGGCGTCGATGCGGTCAAGCAGCATGATGGCCAGCGCCATCGCATGCGTGTCGAGTTCCAGATCGTGGCGCACGCGGGTGGCCTTGCGCACGCATTGGCGATGTTCAGCTCAGCGGCGTCTTCGGCAGCCGTGCCGGCATGGATCGCGCGATCGCACTTGCCAAGGGATTCGCAGGCGTCGGGAAAGTCGCGAACGACATGCGCCTCTCCCATGGCAAGTCCGACAGCAGCCACGTGTTCGCGGATAACCTGGTCACCGCCAGGGTCCGCTCCGCGCTGCTTGCCGACCGCGACATCAACAGCGCCGCCATCGCCGTCACGCCCCACAAAGGCGAGGTCAGGCTCAGCGGCCATGTCGATAGCCAGGCGCAACTGCTGCGCGCCATCGACATCGCGCGCGGCGTGGAAGGCGCGCACAGCGTCGCCAGCGATGCAAGCGTCATGCACCAGCCGCAAGCACTGCAGGCCGCGCGAATTGATTGAGGCGCGCATCGCTCGCCGACGCGTCGGGCTACGGGTCAGGCCACCCTGATCTCCACCGAATGCTCGCGCTGGTCATCGACCAGCGCGATGCTCGGGCCTGTCTGCCTGGCGCCATCGACCGTCACGCCGACCTCGCCTTCACCGGCACCCGTGCGCAGCACCGCAATGTGATACATCGTTTCACGATAGCGGTAGTGCACCTTGAACGAGGTCCAGTGCACCGGCAGGCACGGCGCCACGCGCAGCAGCGTGTTCTCGCGCCCGAGGCCCAGCAGCGACTCCATGATCAGGCGGTACATCCAGCCGGCGGACCCGGTATACCAGGTCCATCCGCCGCGGCCGGTATGGGGTGCGACCGCGTAGACATCGGCCGCGATCACGTACGGTTCCACCTTGTAGCTCGCGACCGCCTGAGGTGTGAGCGCATGACCCACCGGATTGATCATGCCCGCGAGTTCCCAGGCGCGGGCGCTGTCGCCGAGTTCGGCAAACGCCATCGCGGCCCAGATCGCGGCATGGGTGTACTGGCCGCCGTTTTCCCGGACGCCGGGCACATAGCCCTTGATGTAGCCGGGATTCATGGCTGACTTGTCGAACGGCGGGTCCAGCAGTTGTATCAGCGACTGCTCGCGGCGCACCAGGTGCGCATCGAGCGCGTCCATGGCGATGCGCGCGCGCGCCGGATCGCCGGCACCCGACAGCACCGACCAGCTCTGCGCGATCGAATCGATGCGGCATTCGGCATTGTCCGCCGAGCCGAGTAGCGAACCATCGTCGAACCAAGCGCGTCGATACCAACCGCCGTCCCAGGCATGCTGGTCGAGGTTGCGGCGCAATTGCGCGGCCTGCTCCCGACAATACTCGACGAACGCGGTGTCACCGCGCAAGGTGGCCACGTCGGCGAACTGCACCAGTACCTGGTGCAGGAAAAAACCCAGCCAGACGCTTTCGCCCTTGCCGTGCTCGCCGACCAGGTTCATGCCGTCGTTCCAGTCGCCCGAGCCCATCAGCGGCAGACCGTGCGTGCCGACGTTCAGGCCGTGCCGGATGGCACGCACGCAGTGCTCATAGAGGGTGGCCATCTGCCCGCTGCGGCCGGGCAGGTCGTAGTACGAGTCGACGTCGGCATTGACCGGCCGGCCTTCGATGAATTCGACCGCTTCGTCGAGCACCCCGGTGTCGCCGGTGGCCAGTACATAGCGGCAGGTCGCCAGCGCCAGCCACAGGTAGTCGTCGGAACAATGGGTGCGCACGCCCCGGCCGGCCGGCGGGTGCCACCAGTGCTGCACGTCGCCTTCGGCGAACTGCCGGCCGGCGCACAACAGCAGTTGATCGCGCGCCAGTCGCGGCTCGGCATGGATCAGCGCCATCGTGTCCTGCAACTGGTCACGAAACCCGAACGCACCGCCCGACTGGTAGTAGCCGCTGCGTGCCCAAAGGCGGCAGGCCACGGTCTGGTACAGCAACCAGCCGTTGGCCAGCACGTCGAGCATCGGGTCGGGTGTTTCGACCTGCACCGCGCGCAGCGTGCGGTTCCAGTGCTGCCATACCTGCTCCAGCACGGCGCGCGCCGCCGCGCTGCCGCGCGAGCGCCGCACCAGCGCGGCGGCGTCGCCGGCGTCCTTGCCCACCCCGAGGGTGAAGATGACCTCGCGCTCGCCGCCCGCGGCCAGGTCGAACGGCACCTGGATCGCCGCGCACGGGTCGAGCGCCGCGCCGACCTTGCCGGACAGCCGCTGCCGGACCATCGCCGCCGGGTTGCCCAGCGTGCCGTTGCGCCCGATGAATTCGCCGCGATCACCGGTCACGTTGCGCGTGGCCTCGCCGGCGTCGAAAAACGCGACCCGGTCGGCAAACTCGGTGTGGTAGGGATTGTGCGCGAACAGCGCGCCGCTTTCGGGTGCGATCTCGGTGATCACATGCAGCATCGATTTCGGCCGCAAGTCACCCAGCACCAACTCGGTGTAGCCGGTGGCGGACAGGCGACGCGGCCGGCCGGATTCGTTGCGCAACCTGATCACCGTGAACTTGATCGCCGCGTCGGGGGCCACGTACACCCACGCCTCCGAGCGGATGCCGCCCTCCGCATGCTCGAACACGCTGTAGCCGAAACCGTGCCGGGTGACATAGGGCGTGGCGCCGCGCGCCGGCAGCGGCATCGGCGACCAGAAATGGCCGGTCTCCTCATCTCGCAGGTAGAAGGCCTCGCCACCCGCGTCGCGCACAGGGTCGTTGTGCCAGGGCGTGAGACGGAATTCGTGCGCGTTCTCGCTCCAGGTGTAGGCCGAGCCGCTCTCCGAGACCACGCTGCCGAACAGCGGATTGGCCAGCACGTTGACCCACGGTGCCGGCGTGACCGCAGCGGGCGCGGTGGTGATCACATACTCGCGCCCGTCGGTGGTGAAACCGCCCAGGCCGTTGAAGAACAGCAGGTCGGTGCGCGCCGCCGGTGCCGGCGCCGGCGCCTCCGGCCGATGGCTGCGCGCCGGCTTCAGCCGCGCCGGCACGGCATCCGCATTGCTCCGGCGATTGATCTGGTCGGCCAGCGCGCCGCGGCTGTCGATGATGATGGCGCGCGCGACGGTCTGCAGCAGGATCCTGTCCTCGTTGGAAATATGGTTGGCCGGCCTGACAAAAATGCCGCCCGGCCGGTCGATCAGGCTGGTCTCGACGCCCGCGGCGATCAGGCCGGTGATCTGGTCGTTGAGCAGTTGCCGGTAGCCGGTGTGGTCCTCGTTCCAGATGACCAGGTCCGCCGCCAGGCCTTTCAGGCGCCAGTAGGCGTGGGCACGCACCATCTGGCGCACCAGCTCGATGTTGGCCGCGTCCTCGATCTGCAGTAGCACGATCGGCAGGTCGCCGGAGATCGAGTAGCCCCACAGGCCGGACTGGCCGCGCCGGTTCTGCATCAGGATGCCCGGGTCGGCGCGCAGCGCGGCATTCGCATGGATCAGCGCACCGGCCAGGCGTCCGTAAAGTTGCGCATCGGCCTCGGTGGCATTGATCTGGCGCAGGATCACCTGGCTGTGGGTCCAGGCCAGTTCGAACACCCGGTCCGCCAGGCGCCGGTCCTGGTACTTCTCCACCAGTCCCAGGGCCGCGTCACGATCCGCGCCGATGCCCGATACGATGTTGATGGTCGCCGACTGCTCCGCCGCAAGCGTGATCCGGGTGCGGATCGCGACCACCGGATCGAGTACCGACCCCTCGGTGCCCGACAGCGCGCCCGGCGCGCGCATCGCCAGCGGATCGGCGGCGCCGTTGCCGCGCCCGATGAAGCGCATGCGATCGGTTTCATACGACACTTCGACGACCTGCGCACCATGCACCGCCATCAGGTGCAGCATCCACGGCGCGAACTCATCGCGCGAACGCGGCCGGCGTGTGCACAGGATCGCGCGGCGCTCGCGAATGACCTCGGTCTGCACGAACAGGTTGGAAAACGCCGGATGCAGGGCGTCCGCGGCGGCCGGCGCGAGCACGACTTCGGCGTAGCTCGTCACCTCAATGGTGCGTGCCACCCGCGAGCGGTTGACGATGGTGATGCGGCGCAGCTCGACGTCGTCTTCCGGCGACACCGCGATCTCGGTATGCGTCTCGATGTCGAAATCGGTGCGCCTGAACTCGGCGCGCGCGTCGGAGAAGATCGCCTCGTAGGCATCCGCGCGCTTGAGCGTAGGCTGGTGCGCGGTGGACCAGGTATCGCCGCCGGCCACGTCGCGCAGGTAGCAGAAGGTGCCCCAGTTGTCGCAGGTGCCGTCCTCGCGCCAGCGCGTCACGTCGAGGTCCTTCCAGCGACTGTAGCCGCCGCCCGCGTGGGTCACCATCACATGGTAGGTGCCGTTGGACAGCAACTGGACTTCCGGCACGGCCGAATCGGCGCTGGCGAACACCCGCACCGGCGCGCCGGCATCGACCCCGTTGGTGTGCAGGTAGGCGAGTTCGGCGGTGTGCGGATGAAAGGTCCGCGCCTTGGGCACGCGTTCCTGCAGCAACAGTGACGTGGCGCGGAACAGCGGATCGGATTCGAAGCGCTTCTGCATCGGGCGCTCGAGCACCAGATAGGCCAGAGATAGCAGGCTCATGCCCGCGTGGTGGGCCATGAAGGAGCGCACGATGGCGCTCGACTGCCCGCGCGGCAGCCGCGACGCGGTGTAGTCGATCGCCTCGTAGAAGCCGAAGCGGCCGCAGATGCCGTCGGCGGCCAGGCGCTGCAGGTTCAGGCAGGCCTCCTCGGGCGCGACCATCAGCGCCATCACCGACGCATAGGGTGCGATCACCAGATCCTCGGCCAGTCCGCGCTTGAGCCCCAGGCCGGGCACGCCAAAGGCCCGGTACTGGTAATTGAGATGCGCATCGACGGTGTTGTAGCCGGATTCCGAAATGCCCCAGGGCACGCCGCGCTGCCTGCCATATTCGATCTGGCGCTGCACCGCGGCCCTGCAGGTGGCATCGAGCAGCGTGTTTTCGCAGGTCGGCATGACCAGAAGCGGCATCAGGTACTCGAACATCGAGCCGCTCCACGACACCAGCACCGGGGCGCCGGCGGTGGCGGTGAGCATGCGCCCCAACGCGAACCAGCTCTCCTGCGGCAGATGCCCCTGCGCGATCGCCACGAAGGTGCACAGGCGTGCCTCGGAGGCCAGCAGGTCGTAGTAGCCCGCATCGCGCCTGCGCTCGCCGACGTTGTAGCCGATCGCCATCAGGTGACGGCCGGCGTCGTACAGGAAGTCGTACTCGACGATGGCGAATTCACCGGCCCGCAGCGCCAGCCCCTCCAGGGTCGCGATCCTGTCACGCGCGCGCTGGCTGGCCAGCATCACCAGCCCGCGCGCCTCGCCCGGGCGTTCGCGCCCGTCGACCGCCTCGCCCGGGCGCGCGCGCCCGTCGACCGCCTCGTCCAGGCCTTCCCCCGGCATGATGGTCGCCGACAGGGCGAGATCGAGCCGCGCGAGTTCGCGCAAGGTCGGGATCAGGTCGCCGCCCGGGAACGCGCCAGGCGCCGCGGCGAGGACCGGGTGCGCCACCCAGGGCACGAGACAGCGCAGGTCGTCCAGCGCCTCCTGGCATTGGCGCGCCAGTGCACGGGCCCACCACAGCGCCTCGGATTCGCTGCCGGCAGCCAGGATCGCGCACACCTCGTCGGTCGAGATCGCCAGGCGCACCAGCCAAGCATGGGTGGCGGACAGGCTGACGGGCCGGGCGTCATAGGCTGACTCAAGCTCCTTTTGCAGCGCGATCAGACGGGCCGGCACCCCCCCCGCCACCGCGTCGACGACGATTCCCAGGGCGTCGCCAAGGCCGTCGAACAGGCGCGCCCCGACGATCCCGGCATCGGCGATCGCCAGCAGCCCCGGGCGCAGGGTCAGCAGGTGGCCGGCGAGGTTGCCGCTGTCCACTGTCGAAATATAGAGGGGCAGCAGCGGCTTGCAGGTCTGCGTGTCGTACCAGTTGTAGAAGTGGCCACTATGGCGCTCCAGCAGCGCCATAGTGGCCAGGGTGCCGGCGGTACGCTCGATCAGACGGCCACCGGACAGGTAGCCAAAGTCGTAGGCGGACAGGTTTGCCAGCAGGGACAGCCCGATGTTGGTCGGCGAGGTGCGGTGCGCGAGCCCCACGGCCGGATGTTCCTGGAAGTTGTCGGGAGGCAACCAGTGATCGTCGGCCGTAACATGCGTGTCGAAGAACGCCCAGGTCTTGCGCGCCAGTTTTTGCAGGAAACGGGTCTGCTCGGGCGACAGCCTTGGCACGCGCGCCACCAGCGGGCGGCTGATCCACCAGGCGATCACCGGCGAAACCAGCCACAAGACCAGGATCGGCGCGGCCACCAGCAGCGTCGCGGGCCGCGACAGCGCCAGGTCCGCCAGGGTGGCGCCGCCGATGACCGTGCCGATCCACATCGACCGGAAGCAGTCGATCAGCCCGGTGCCGCGCGTGCGCTCGACTTCGGCTGAAGTGGTCCACTCCAGCAATCGCTTGCGGGTCAGCAGCATGCGACCCGCGGTGCGCACGATCGCATCGAGGCTGTAGGCGGCCTCGTAGGGCAGGCAGGCGAGCGTGAACACGATCTGCGCCAGGCGCCGCGCGCCCGACCGCACGACGGCGGCCAGATGCGGGCGCCAGTGCAGGTCGCGCGGCCGGTCCAGCAGTTCCAGCAGCCAGGCGACCAGCGCCGGAATGAGCAGCACCCCGAGCGCCGACAGGGTCCAGAACCAGGCCGGCGCCAATAGGGTCCAGCCGAGCAGCAACCACACGGACAATCCCGCCGGCACCAGGCTGCGCCGCAGGTTGTCGAACAGCTTCCAGCGCGACAGTGCCGACAGCGGGTTGCGCAGGCGGCGCCCATCCGCGCCGTGCACGCCCGGCAGGATATGGCGCGCAATCTGCCAGTCGCCGCGCATCCAGCGGTAGCGGCGCGTCACATCGGCATGGTAGGTCGGCGGGTCTTCCTCGTACAACTGCACGTCACTGAGCAGCCCCGAGCGCGCATGGCAGCCTTCGAGCAGGTCGTGGCTGAGGATGCGGTTTTCGGGAAACCGCCCTTTCAGGGCGAGTTCGAACGCGTCGACCGCATAGATGCCCTTGCCGATGAACGAACCCTCGCCGAACAGGTCCTGATAGACATCCGACACGGCGCGGGTATAGGGGTCGATGCCCGCCTCGGCGCCGCACAGCCGCGCATAGAGGGAACGATTCGCGCCGGGCACGCTGGCGGCCACGCGCGGCTGCAGGATGCCGTGACCATCGATCACCCGTTGCCGAACCGCATCGTAGCGCGCGCGATTCAGGGGGTGGGCCATGGCGCCGATCAACTGGCGCGCCGAATCGCGCGGCAATTGCGTATCGGTATCGAGCGTGATCACGTACTTGACGTTGGTCAACACTACGGTAGCCCCAACCACCAGCATGAAGCGATCGCCCGCGGCGCCGCGCAGCAGCGCATTTAAGTCCGCCAGCTTGCCGCGCTTGCGCTCGTAGCCCATCCACACCGCGTCGGCCGGATTCCATCGGCGCGGACGGTGAAACAGATAGAAGCTGTCGCCCTTGGCGGCGGGATACTTCGCATTGAGCTGCACAATGCCGTCGCGTGCCAGCGTCAGGTGCGGCTCGTCGGTAGCCAGCGTTTCGCTGCCCGCATCGAGAAAGTCCGTCAACAGGCCGAAATGCAGGTTGTCGTCGCGGTTGGCCAGGAACCGCACCTCCAGCGCCTCGAGCAGGTTCTCGATGCCGGTCGCACTGGTCAGCATGGTCGTCACCACCACCAGCGTGCGCGACTCGCTCGGGATGCCATGCGACAGGTCCATGCGCGGCAGCATTCGCGGCGTCACCAGCCGCGTCGCCCCCCAGTTCACCAGCGCCAGCGCGAGCTGGCTGGTACACAGGAGCACGACCAGTCCGAGCGCGGCGAGCGGCCAGCCGGCCATGCCGTGGCCGAATGCCACGACCAGCATGCCGCCCGCCAGCCCAGTGGCGATGAGGGTGATCGCACCGAGATACAGGGTCAGGGGCAGACGGCCGCAAGCCCGCCGCAAGGTCACGAACAGCGGCAGGCGCACCCGCGCGGCGCGCTCGAGTTGTGCCCGCCCCTTGCCGATCAGGTAATGGCCGACGTGCGCCACAGCATCGCCCGCGCCCGCAGCCGCCACGCCTTCGTGGGCTAGCTGCACCGCCTTGCGCGCCACGTCGCCTTCGGACAGCGGGCTGCCTCTCGCCGCCTCCTCGATGACGTGACGGTAGCGGTCGCGGGTGGCGAAATCCATCCTGCCGTAAATGCCGCCGGGGTCCTCCCGCAGTTTGTGCTCGACCACGCTCATGGTCTCGACGAACTCGCGCCAGTCCATCGCCTCCAGGAAGCGCAGGCTGCCAATGCTGTTGCTGATCGAGACCTGGTCGGCGGCCTGTTGCTGGTTTTCCGCCTGCACCGATTGCGCGATGGTCTGGCCGGCCACCGCCAGTCGCTGTTCTATCCAGGTGAGCGCCAACGCCAGGGCCGGGCTCTGGCCCTGCAGGCGGCGCGCGAATTCAGCGACGAACGAACTCACCATCGGCGGTTGCGCACGCGCCATATCGGCAATCACCAGGATCAGGTTGGCGGGGTCCTTCTCGGCGACCTCCATCATCCGGTCAGCCCAATGGTCGGCGCGGTTGCGGCCGACCCGGTCCGCGGCGATGCGCACGGCGACGCGCCGCAGGTTCTCGATCAGCGCCAGGCGCAGCATGATGGGGATCGCCCACAGTTCGCCCAGCGTCAGCGCGGTCGCGCTCTGGTAGGCGGCGACAAAGCCGCCGAGGCTCTCCGGATCGACCCGCCCGTCGCCATGCGCGATGGTCTCCTGGGCGATGTCGTAGACGCGCGGTAACCCGGCCGAGGCGCCGCTCGCCAGGCGCGGCAGTTCGCGGCTGTAGCCCTTGGGCAGGTGCCGCCGGGCGGTGCGCACCTGCTCCTCGATGAGGTAGAAATTGTCGAGGAGCCACTCGCCGGCCGGCGCGATACGGCGATCCTCACTGACCGCGGCGGCGAGCAGGTCGAATGCGCCGATCAGGACAGCTTCGTTTTCCACCAGGCGCGCGAGCAGGCGGTCCGCGGTGCGCCCGTGGGCCAGCGCATGCATGCCCGCCAGCACCTTGCCATGGCTCTGCATCTGCGCGCTGCTGAACAACTCCGAGCGCAGCGGATGCTCCTCGTCAATCACGTC
>JAYVST010000659.1:0-3106 GCA_043775255.1 Burkholderiales bacterium | reverse complement strand
GCCCGGCGCGCCATCCTTGCCGTAGGAAGAAAGATCGAATTCGCCGTGCTCGCCGGGTTGCTTGTAGACGTAGGGCTTGCCCCAGGGGTCGTCCGGAATATTCTTGCGCAGGTAGGGCCCGGCCCAGCGATTCTCGTTCGCCGGTTTGACCATCAGGGCGGCTAAGCCCTGCTCGGTGCTGGGATAGCGGCCGGTGTCGAGGCGGTACTGGTCGAGCGCCGATTCGAGCGAGACGATCTGCGCGCGCGCCGCTTTTTGTTCCGATTTGCCGATCTGCGAAAACAGGCGCGGACCGACATAGCCCGCCAATAGCCCGATGATCACCATCACCACCAGGAGTTCGAGCAGGGTGAAGCCGCGTTGTCGCCGAAGCGCTGCCGGCAATGGCGGCTCGACTGCATGTATTGCGCTAAAGATGCTGGTCACCGACGATGCTCTTTGTCCGACTCAGGAGACCGACAAGATACGAACGACGTGTGACAGCACGATGAAGAACCATGCCGCGCGGAGGCCGATGGCAGACCGCTGTCATCACTTTGCAATCATCAATGAGCCGAACGGATCATTGACAGGCGCGTGTGCATGGTCCGGTCGTCACATGAGCACGCGCGGCGGCTTGCGCAGCGCCGGCCGCGGCGGTGCGCAAGCCACGCCGCAGACGTGATGCAACGGCGCAGTCCGAACGGATGCGCGGATGCACGCGCATGTGACGATTTGTCATATTCGGGCCGCACAATCGCAGACATCCGGCCGCAATCGCATGGCCGACCACGCAGACCGCACCCCATGGATGAAGTCATCGGGCTGTTTCCCACGCCGTTCCTGCGCGCACCGGCGACGCTCGACGGCGCACTGGTGGACGGGTTGATCCGACATTTCAGCGCGATGGCGGTCAACCCCAACAATTCCTCGCCGAATCTCTCGCACACCGAAGTGCTGCGCCCGACCGACAGCCCGCTGTTCGTCGCGGCCGCCGCGGCCATCACGCCCAAGCTGGCCGACTTCGGCGTCCTGCTGTTCGGCGAACGGATGTCCTGGGCGATCAAGGAGATGTGGGTCAACTTCCTCGATCATGGCGCGCGCCAGGCGATGCACAACCATGCCAACAGCTTCATCTCCGGCGTGGTCTATCTCACCCCCACCCATCCGGAGTCGCAGACGGTCTTCATGAAGGCGCCGGGCGGGACCGATTTCGCGTTCAAGAACGATCACGCCGGGACCAGCGCCGGCCCCTACAGCGCCGACAAGTGGATCAGCCCCGCGCCCGCGCCTGGCGACATGGTGTTGTTCCCGAGTTACCTGATGCACGCGGTGCCGCCCAACCAGGGCGAGCGCCGCATCTCCATGGCCTTCAACGCGATCCCGACGCGCCTGGATTCCTGGGGCTACAAGATCACCTTCGGCGGATGAGTCGGCACAGCGGTCGGCAGCACGGCCGGGCTGACCGCTGCACAGTCCCGCAAGGCCGCAATCACCCGGTCTATTTCAAATCGTGCCCTCCGACCTTGCCGATCCGCTTTCCACGCCTGTGATGCCCATACCGCGCTCGCTTACGTCGCGCTATTGCTCGGCCCTGGCGCTGATGTTCGCCTCGGGCTTCGCCGCGCTGGGGTACCAGATCGTCTGGACCCAACAGGCCGCCGTGTGGCTGGGCCACGAAACTGCGGCGGTGTTTGCCGTCGTGGCGGCGTTCTTCGGCGGACTCGCGCTCGGCGCTGCGGCCCTCGGCGCGCGCATCGAGCGGAGCAGCCGACCGGACCGCTGGTACGCGGCCTGCGAAGCGACGATCGCCGTGTGGTGCGTCGCGCTCACCTTCCTGATGGCGCCGCTGGGCGGCTGGCTCGCCGCCCTCACCGGCGCGCAACCCGCGCCGGCGTGGCAATGGACTGTCGCGTTCTGCGGAACCTTCAGCCTGCTCCTGCCGGCCACCGCCGCGATGGGCGCCACCCTGCCGGCAATGGCGCGGGTGTGCGCGCAATTGCGCAGCGACGGCCACTCGATCGCCGCCTTGTACGCGAGCAACACCTGCGGCGCGGTTGCGGGCGTGCTGGCAGGCGCCTTCTGGCTGGTGCCCGAATTCGGCCTTGCGCGCACCGCCGGCGTGTGTGCGGCCATAAACCTGTTGTGCGCGGCCGCCGCCTTCAATCTCGCCGGCGCGGACACCATGGGTGCGGTCAAGGCTCCCGCGCGCGCCGTCAAATTGCCGTGGCTGTTGGCCGCCACCGGACTCCTTGGCATTGGCTTCGAGGTGCTGGTGGTGCGCGTGCTAAGCCAGGTGGCCGAGGACACGGTCTTCACCTTCGCTCTGCTTCTGGCGGTCTACCTCGCCGGCAGCGCGCTCGGCGCTGCCTTCTACCAACGCCGGATGGCGGCCGTGAAAGACGCGGACCGCGCGCGCGACCTGCTGCTGGGCCTGTTGGCCGCAGCCTGCCTGATCGGCACGCTGGCCCTGTGGGGTGCAGCGGCACTCAAGGAAGGCCTGCTGCATGTCGCAGGCGCCGGCATGGTCCCCGCGCTGGCGGCGGAAGCCCTGCTCGCGTTGGCGGCCTTCGGCCTGCCGACGCTGGTGATGGGCGCGCTTTTCAGTCACCTGGCGACGCAGGCGCAGACATCTGGCATCGGGTTCGGCCGCGCGCTCGCCTTCAACACCCTCGGCGCCGCCGCCGCCCCGCTGCTGTTCGGCGTATTGCTCGCGCCCGCGATCGGCCCCAAAGGCGCATTGCTGCTGATCGCGGCCGGCTATGTGGCTTTAATGTCACCGCACCGCTGGCGTCGGCCGGTGGCGTGGGCGCCGACAGCGCTGGCGCTGGTGCTGGCCGCGTGGGCGCCGCCGCTCGCTTTCGTCGAAGTGCCGGAAGGCGGCCGCCTGGTGAGTTACCGCGACGGCGCGATGGCGGCAGTCAGCGTCGTCGAGGATGCGGACGGCGTCATGCGCCTGTTCATCAACAACCGCCAGCAGGAAGGCAGCAGCGGCACCGGCGTCGCCGACGCGCGCCAGGCGCTGCTACCGCTGTTGCTGCACCCGACCCCGCGACGCGCACTTTTCCTGGGTCTGGGCACCGGCGTGACGGCACTCTCGGCCACCGCCGACCCGAATGTGCAGGTG